>JAFALX010000126.1 GCA_019234035.1 Candidatus Dormiibacterota bacterium
GGCTTCTGCAGGTCACCGATGCGAAAGCCGATGCGCCGGATCTTGTCCTCGTATGCGGGACCGATGCCGCGCCACGTCGTGCCGAGGCGGTCGTCACCACGCATCTCCTCGCCGAGCTTGTCGAGCACGGGGTGGTACGGCATCACCATGTGCGCGCGCTCGCTCAGCAGGAGGTTGCGTGTGTCGACGCCTGCGGCCTGATGGCGGTCGAGCTCCTGCAGGAACGCATTGGGGTCGACGACGACGCCGTGGCCGATGACGCACACCGTGTCCGGATTGAGGATGCCGCTCGGGATCAGGTGGAAGCGGTGCTCGGTGCCGTCGACGACGACGGTGTGGCCGGCGTTGTTGCCACCCTGCGAACGGACGACCATGTCGACCTTGTCCGCGAGCAGGTCGATGACCTTGCCCTTGCCCTCGTCTCCCCACTGGCCACCGACCAGGATTGTCACGCTCATCGCGTTGCAAAAGAGTACCGGACGACCGTTCGCGGCCGCGCGGTGATGAGGTGGACCGCCCCGTGATCGCGCCGGCGCGGGCCGCCCGACAGCGGTTTCAGGTGGCGCCCTGGCGCACCACCGCGGTCACGCTGATCGTCGCGGTGCTCGGACTCGGCGCCGCCCTGCTCATCCCGATCGCATTCAGCGACCCCAACGGAGTGGACCCGTATGCGGCCCGGCTCGGTGCAGCCGCGATCCTCATGGCGGTCCCCTCCCTCGCCATCGCACGGCTGCGCCCCGCGCGAGCCCTGCTGCTCGCTCTGGTGGCGGTCGCGGCGACGAACACGGTGCTCGACGCCGGTCCGCAGATCCTTGTCGACCTGTTCGGCGTCAACCTGTTCCGCTCGTCGCTCGGCAGCGGCGATGCGCAGGTGTTCTGGGCCTCGCTGGCCCAGGCGTTGCTGACCCTCGGTGTCGCCGGAGCCGCCGTGCTGCTGGTGCCGCTCGAATGGCGACCGGCGCTGCGCCTTCGTGCCCGGCCGTGGGGTCTCATCATCGGCGTCGCGGGCTCGCTGCTGCTGCTCGGCGCGGGACTGGCGCTTCCCGCGGTCCTGCTGGGACGTGTCGGGCTCGCGCCCGTCGCGATCCTCCGGGACCTGCCATGGCTCGGACCGGCCAACGCACTCCAGGCCTTCGCGCAGGAGGTGCAGTTCCGCGGGCTTCTCATGGGGTCGCTGGAGCGGACGATGCCGCCGGCGCTGGCCAACGTCAGCCAGGCCGCGGTGTTCGGCCTCGCCCACCTCGCCATCAGCTACGGCGGGCCCGAGGCGCCGTTCGTGCCGATCACCTTCCTGGTGGGCCTCGTGTTCGGCTGGCTGGTGCAGCGCACCGGGTCGATCTGGCCGGCGGTGATCATCCACGCCGTCGCGGACATCGCGCTGCAGGTCGCCATCGTCCCGGGGCTGTATGGCTTTTAGTCGCCGCAGCGCCGGTGCCGCAGCTGCGGTCACCATCGCAGTCACAACGCTTCTCACGTTCGGGGCGTCGCCCGCCTCGGCGTCGTCGTGGTGGTCGCCGGTCGCGCTGCAGGGCACCGACGTCCGCTCCGTCGCCGCCGAGGGCGGCGTCATCACCGTGGTCACGAGCTCCGGTGCAGCCCTGCGTTCCACCGACAACGGCAGGCATTTCGCGCTCGTCGCAGCGCCGGTCACGCCGCAGGTTGTCGTCACGGCCGGCCAGTACACATGGAGTATCGATGTGAGCGGCCGGATCCTTCGGGGCAAGCCCGGCGGCGCCCGGCTGCCTGATCCCGGAAGTCCGAACCTCGGCCGCGGCGCCCACCTCCTCGCGGCGCCGGCGGCGCTCCCCGGCGCGGTCGTCGCCGTGGCCACCGACGGCACGGTGTGGCGGCGCGGGCAGGACGGCGACTGGCGCCAGGCGCTGCTGCTGCTGCCGCAGAGCCTCGTGCAGGGCGTGCCGAAGGTGACGTCCGTGGCCGCGTTCACCAAGCCCGTGACCGACAGCATCTATGTCGCGACCGCGGGCTACTCGGTCCTCAGCTCGCTCAACGGCGGCGACGACTGGATCCGCTCCGGGCCGGGATTGCCCGACACCGTCAACGGTCTGGCGGCAGACAACGCCGCACACTCGGTGTACGCGGCGACGAACGACGGGCTGTGGGTGCACACGCTGCAGCCGCTGCCCGCTCCGGCCCGGTACAGCGACCAGGCCCTCGTGTGGAGGTGGCTCGGCATCGGCGCCGTCACGCTGGTCGCGTCGGTGCTTGCGCTGCTGCTGATGCTCCGCGTGTCGCCGGCACGCCGCACGTGATCCATCCGAGCGCGGCGGTCCTCGCGCTGGTGGCGGCGTCGGCGCTCGTCGCCGCCGCCATCAACGCGGTCGCGGGTGGAGGGTCGCTGGTGTCGTTCCCCACGCTGCTGCTCGCGGGGTACCCGCCGCTCCTCGCGAACATCACCAACACCGTCGGCCTCGTCCTCGGCTACGCCGGCGGCAGCACCGCGTATCGCGGGGAGCTGCGCGGTCAGTGGCGGCGCGTCCGCGACCTCGGCATCATCGGCGCGCTCGGCGCGGTGCTCGGCGCGTTCCTCCTCACGAGGACGCGCGCCTCCGTGTTCGAGGCGATCGTGCCGTGGCTCCTGCTCGCCGGCAGCGCGCTGACGGCCCTGCAGCCGCTCGCCGGACGCGTCGTCCGCCGCGGGGGCGGTCGCGCGGGGCGCCGGGCGCATCCGGTTCTGGGTCTCCTCGTGTTCGCCAACGGCGTGTGGGGTGCCTTCTTCGGTGTCGGCCTGAGCCTCCTGCTGGTGGGCGCGCTCGGCCTGTTCATCGACGACGGCCTGCAGCGGCTGAACGCGCTCAAGGGCGCGCTCTCGCTGGTCATCAACCTCGTGGCGGCGGCGTACTTCGTCGCGTTTGCCGCGGTTGCGTGGGAAGCGGCGCTCGTGATGCTCCCCGCGGCGCTGGTCGGCGGCTTCCTCGGCGTGGCGCTCGCGAGGCGCCTGCCGGCAGCGGCGCTGCGCGCCGTCGTCGTCCTCGTCGGCATTGCCGTGTCGATCCGCCTGCTCGTCTGAGCGAGCGCCGCCGCCGCAGGCCACGCGTGTAGCGTTGCCGCATGGCCAATCGCTTGGCGGGCGAGACGAGCCCGTACCTGCAGCAGCACAAGGACAACCCCGTCGACTGGTATCCGTGGGGAGACGAGGCCTTCGCCAGGGCGCGCGCCGAGGATCGGCCCGTCCTGCTGTCCATCGGCTACAGCTCGTGCCACTGGTGCCACGTGATGGCGCACGAGTCGTTCGAGAACCCCGACATCGCGGCGAAGATGAACGGCTCCTTCGTCAACATCAAGGTCGACCGCGAGGAACGTCCCGACGTCGACACCATCTACATGCAGGCGGTGCAGGGCATGACCGGCCGTGGCGGCTGGCCGATGACGGTGTTCCTCACGCCCGACGGCGTGCCCTACTACGGCGGCACCTACTTCCCGCCGACCGACCGCATGGGCATGCCGGCCTTCCCGCGCGTGCTGGACGCCGCAGCGGACGCGTTTCGCACGCGGCGGCAGGAGATCGAGACCGCCGGCGTGCGCATGCGCGATGCTCTGAAGCCACCGCAGCTACCGGAGGGCGAGGCGATCTCCGCGGCGCAGCTCGACGAGGCGGCGACACGGCTGGTGCAGGAGACCGACCGCCGCCGCGGAGGGTTCGGCGACGCGCCGAAGTTTCCGCACCCGATGGCGCTCGACCTGCTGCTGCGGCGCTCGTGGGCGACGCGCGAGCGCTCGTTCTGGGACGCGGCGCTCATCACCCTCGATGCGATGGCGCGCGGCGGCATCTTCGACCAGGTGGGCGGCGGGTTCCACCGCTACAGCGTCGACGGCGATTGGGCCGTGCCGCACTTCGAGAAGATGCTGTACGACAACGCGCAGCTCGTGCCCGTGTACCTGCACGCGTATCAACTGTCGGATCGTGACGACCTGCGCGACGTGTGCACGCGCACGCTCGACTACCTCGTGCGCGAGATGCGCCTGCCGGACGGCGGATTCGCGGCGTCGCAGGACGCCGACTCGCCCGGCGGCGAGGGTGCGTACTTCGTCTGGACGCCGGCGCAGCTGCGTGAGGTGCTCGGCGACGAGGACGGTGCCTTCGCCGCGCGGGTCTTCGGTGTCACCGACGGCGGCAACTTCGAGCACGGCACCACCGTGCTGTCGATCCCCGTGCCCCTCGAGCAGGTGGCGGCGGCGCGCGGTGAATCGCTCGCGGACGTGCGCACGCGCGTCCAGTCGATCATCGCGCGACTGCACGCCGCACGGGCATCGCGGGTCGCACCCGGCCGCGATGGCAAGGTGATCACCGCATGGAACGCGCTGGCGCTGCGTGCGTTCGCGGAAGCGGGCGCGGTCCTGCAGCGGCTCGACTACCTGCAGGTGGCGCAGGCCACCGCGGCGTTCCTGCAGCAGCACCTCGTGCGCGACGGCATCGTGCTGCGCACCTGGAAGGACGGCACAGCGCACGTCGCCGGCTTCCTGGAGGATGTCGCGCACCTCTGCGGCGCGCTGCTCACGCTGTACGAGGCCACGGGTGACCCGCGCCACTACGCCGATGCGCTGCAGCTGGGTGAGCAGATCATCGCGCGGTACCGCGACTCCGACGGCAGCTACTACGACACGGCGTCCGACGGCGAGGCGCTGCTGGTGCGCCCGCGCACCATCGACGACAACCCGGTCAGCGCCGGCCAATCAGGTGCCGCCGAGGCGTTTCTGCGCATCGCCGCGATCAGCGGCGACGAGCGCTGGCGCGGCCACGCGATGGAGATCATCGCGCCACTGGCGCAGGCGATTCCGCGAGCGCCGCTCGCGTTCGGCAGCCTGGCCGCCGCGGCGGAGTTCGCCCTCGGTCCGATCCGCGAGATCGCGATCGCGGGCGAACGCACCGCCGCAGACACCGGGGCGCTGGTCGACACCGTGTGGCACCGATTCGATCCGCTGCGCGTGCTGGCGTGGGGCGAGAGCGACGGGGTCCCGCTGCTGGAGGATCGGCCGCGACGCGGCGGCGCCGCCACCGCGTACGTGTGCCACCGCTTCGTCTGCGAGGCCCCGGTCACCGAGGTCGCGGCGCTGACGCAGCTGCTCGACGCGCCGGCGTAGTTCAGCGCCGAGGCGCTGCGCTCAGAACTGCCCGCAGGCGACGCCGGTCCTGGTCGTGTCCAGATCCGGCAATCCGTCGAACGCGGGGAACGTGCGGCGATCGTCAACGGGGGTGAAGTCCCCCGTCTCTGGATCCTCGCGGTATTCGAGGCGCGGGCCTTGAGTGGTCATCTCGGTGAGCGCGTCCACCAACCGGTCGATGTGCTCCGGAGTCGTTCCGAGCCCGAACGAGGCCCGCACCGCACCGGGAATCGAGTGATGCTCGCCGCGGCTTAGCGCGGCGCGGACGCGGTTGCTCTCCTCATCGCCGATGCCGAGCAGATGGACGATGTAGGGGTGCGCGCAGAAGCAGCCGTGGCGCACCCCGATGCCGTGCTCGGCACTCAGCACCGCGGCCGCGAGCGCGTGGTCCAGGCCGTCGACGGTGAACGTGCACACGCCCAGCCGGTCGACGTTCTCGCCGTCCCACAGCCGCAGTGGATGCACGTGCGGCAGCTCGCGCAGACGCTCGTCGAGGTACGCGCACAGCTCGCGCTCGTGCGCGGCGACGCGGTCGAGTCCGACATCCTGCAGCGCTGTCGCCGCCGTGGCCAGCGCCACCGCGCCGACCACGTTGGGACTCCCGGCCTCGAGCCGGTCGGGGAGCGCAGCCCAGGAGACGTCGTCGAGCGTCACGTACGACACGGCGCCACCGCCCGCGAGCATCGGCTCCGCATCGCAGAGCCACGCGTGCGGCGCCACCAGCGCGCCGGCACCGAACGGCGCGTACATCTTGTGTCCCGACAGCGCGATGCAGTCGACGTCGCTCGCAGCCATGTCGATGGCGCGGTGCGGCGCCAGCTGGGCCGCATCGACGACGACCTTCGCCCCGTGCTCGTGGGCGAGGCGGGCCACCTCGGCGATGGGGAACACCTCGCCGGTCACGTTGCTCGCGCCGGTGATGCTCACCACACCGACCGGACGCTTGCTCACCTCGAGCGCCGCACGAACCTCCTCCAGCAGGGCCTCCGGTGACGGCGGCGGCTGCAGCGCGACCACGGGAGCGCAGCGGCGCCAGGGCAGCATGTTGGCGTGGTGCTCCACGGCGGTGCTCAGCACCACGTGTCCGGGCGCCAGCTCCAGGCACGAGGCCAGCAGGTTGAGCGCCTCCGTCGTGTTGCGGACAAACACGACGTGATCTGACGGGCGCGCGCCGACGAACCCGGCGATCGCGTGGCGCGCCGCCTCGTGCGCGCGCGTCGAGACCTGAGAGGGGAACCCGGCGCCGCGGTGCACGCTCGCGTACCAGGGCAGGAAGGCGTTCACCGCGTCCACGACCCGCTCCATCGCCGGGGTGGACGCGGCGTAGTCGAGGTTGACGTACGGCCGCAGCTCGCCACCCGCGAGCGGCACCTGCAGGTCGTGCCCGGCGAGCAGCGGGAGCTGGAGCGCGGCCGGCGAAGCGGCACGGGTCGGTGCCGTGGCCATCACCCTCAGCCTAGAACGTCGCGACCGCCCTTGAACACCCGCGCCACGACGTTGCCGCCGAGGTGGTACGCAACGTCGATCCAGCGGTCGCTGTCGAGGACGAGGAAATCGGCGCGCGCTCCGCGGCGCAGCACCCCCCGGTCGTCGAGCCCCAGCGCGGCCGCGCCGCCGGCGGTGGCCGCGACCAGCGCCTCGGCCGGCGTCAGGCCTGCCTCGGCCACAGCCAGCGAGCACATGAGTGGCATCGATTCGCTGTAGCTCGTGCCGGGGTTGCAGTCGGTGGCGATCGCCACCACGCACCCGCAGTCGAGTGCGCGGCGCCCAGGTGGCGGCGGCCCCCCGAGGACGAGTGAGGCGCCGGGCAGCAGCGTCGCCACCACGCCCGCGCCTGCGAGCGCGAGCAGGTCGGTGTCGCCCGCCATCTCGAGGTGGTCTGCGCTGACCGCGCCGAGCCGGGCAGCCAGCCGGGCGCCGCCGCAGCGGCTCAGCTGGTCCGCGTGCACCTTCATGCCCATGCCGTGCGCGCGGGCGGCCACCAGCACGCGCTCGCACTCCTCCACGGTGAACGCGCCCTGCTCGCAGTGCACGTCGGTGAAGTAAGCACGTGTCGCCGCCTCCCGGACGCCGGTGGCGACGACCTCGTCGACGTACGCGTTGCGGTCGCCCGGCGGCGCCGAGTGCAGCGGCAGGTACGTCGTCACGACGTCGGGCACGTGGCCGGCGGCGCCGAGCGCGTTGGCGGCGTCGAGCTGGCGCAGCTCGGCGTCGGGGAAGACGCCGTACCCGCTCTTCACCTCCACGGTGGTCGTGCCCAGCCGCAGCATGCGCCGCGCCCGGGGGAACGCGGCGGCGACGAGCGTGTCGATGTCGCCGGCTGCCGTGGCTGCGACGGTGGCGCGGATGCCACCGCCGGACTCCGCGATGCTCTCGTATGACTCCCCGGCGGCGCGCCGTGCGTACTCGTCGCTGCGGTCGCCCAGCCAGATCAGGTGCGTGTGCGAGTCGACGAACCCGGGGATGACCGCCGCTCCCGCGACGTCGAGCGTCTCCGCGTCGTCGGGGAGGTCCGCGCCGGCCAGCTCGCGTTCACCGCCGGCGAACGCGATGAAGCCGTCGCGCACCACGAGCGCCGCTTTCTCGAGCACACCGGGCGGGTCATCGCGTGCTGGATCGCAGGTGCAGAGGCGGCCGATGCCGCGCACGACCAGCGTGGTCATCTGCGCGATTGCGAGCCCTGCCGGCAGGCGTACCCCGCGCAGAAGCTGAGGAAGACGCACGCGGCGAGACGCATCGTCGTATCCGCCAGGTCTGCGCTCGCATCGACCTCGGTGATGTCCGCCCCGGCGACACCGAAATGGTTGCCGAGGAGCCGCGCGAACTGGATGAGGTCGGCCGCCGCCATACCGCCCGGCAGGCTTGCCGGGCACGCCGGCGCCTCCGACCGGTCGGCGCAGTCGAGATCGAAGTCCACGTAGAGCGATGTCACCCCGGCGCCGGTCAGGGCCAGCTGCGCCTCGTGCAGGATGGCGTGCGCTCCGTGGAGCCGCACCTCGCGAACCGGGTACACGTGCACGCCCTGCTCCCTGGCCCACTGCGCGTTGTCGAGGTCGTTGCCGAGCGGATGGATGCCGATCTGGGCCACGCGCTTGCCGGGAAGCCCGGCCTCGATCAGCTCGCGCACGACGGTGCCGTTGTTCGGGCCGTCGTCGAGCGGACGGCAGTCGTGGTGCGCGTCCAGGGTCACGAGCCCCCAGCCATCGCCGGGGCGGGACGCCATGAGGGCCTGCATCGCGGGCACGGTGACCGAGTTGTCGCCACCGACGACGAAAACTCCGCCACCAAGCGCCGCCGCCTCGGCACACGCGGTCCGGACGCGCTCGCGCCCGGCCACGCCATCCGCGTCGCCGCGGTCGTCGGCGACGTCCCCGGTGTCACGGATGGCCAGCTCGGCGAGGTCGATCTCGTGCGCCGCCTCCCACGTGGGGAACCGGGCGAGGGTCTCGCGAAACGCCGGCGGCGTGGTCCACGCCTGCGATGGCGAGATCGAGGCGCGCGAGACGGGCGCACCGACGAGGCTGATGTCGGGGAACTCCGGCTGAGCACTGGCCAGCCACTCACGCGCGTTCATCCGCCGTCCTCCATGGGAATCCGAATCCTCGTGTTGCGTGCGGTCTCGAGCGCTTCCTCATAGCCGGCATCCGCATGCCGCATGACGCCCGTGGCCGGGTCATTGAAGAGCATCAGCTCGCAGCGCCGCCGCGAGAGCTCGGTGCCGTCCACGCACACCTGCGCCCCGGCGTGGATGGAGAGCCCCATGCCGACGCCGCCACCGTGGTGCACCGCCACCCAGGTGGCGCCGCTGGCGCAGTTGAGCAGCGCGTTGAGGATCGGCCAGTCGGCGATGGCGTCGCTGCCGTCGCGCATCGCCTCGGTCTCGCGGAACGGTGAGGCCACCGAACCGCTGTCGAGATGGTCACGGCCGATGACGATGGGTGCTGCCACCTCGCCGCGTCGCACCAGGTCGTTGAAGCGAAGCCCCGCGAGATGACGCTCGCCGGCGCCGAGCCAGCAGATGCGCGCGGGCAGTCCTTGAAACTGCACACGTTCTTCCGCCATCCGCAGCCACCGGTGCAACGGTTCGTTGTCCGGGAACAGCTCGAGCAGCGCGCGGTCGGTGTGTGCGATGTCCTGCGGATCGCCGCTCAGTGCCACCCAGCGAAAGGGTCCGCGGCCCTCGCAGAACTGCGGCCGGATGTACGCGGGCACGAAGCCCGGATACGCGAAGGCATCCGCGAACCCGCCGAGGCGTGCCTGCTCGCGCAGGGAGTTGCCGTAGTCGAAGACCTCGGCGCCGCGACGCATGTATCCCACCATCGCCTCGCAGTGGCGCGCCATCGACTCCCGCGACCGGGCGACGTAGGTCTCGGGATCATCGCCGCGCAGCGCCGCCGCCGCATCCGGGTTCAGCCCCGCCGGCACGTACCCGTGCAGCGGATCGTGCGCGCTGGTCTGGTCGGTGACCACGTCGACGGCCAGCCCGGAGGCGAGCAGCGCGGGCACGGCGTCGGCGGCGTTGGCAACGACACCGATGGACAGCGCCTGCCCGCGCTCGCGCGCCAGATCGCAGCGGCGCACGGCGTCGTCCAAGGAGTCGGCGCGCTCATCGAGGTACCCGGTGCGCAGGCGCCGCTCGACACGATCCGGATCGACGTCGATGCACAGGGCCACGCCGCCGTTCATGGTCACGGCGAGCGGCTGCGCGCCGCCCATGCCACCCAATCCCGACGTCAACACGAGGCGG
>JAFALX010000223.1 GCA_019234035.1 Candidatus Dormiibacterota bacterium
CGGGCCACACCGCTACTCGAGCAGGTCGGGCTGGTCGCGCACGATGCGCTCGTACAGCGGCTGGAAGCTGAACCAGCCCGCGTACTTGTTGCCGACGATGTTGTACGTCGACATCGCGGCGTCCTCGTCGATGAGCACCGGCGTGCCCGCGGCTTCCGCAGCGAGCTGCGCCTGACAGCAGCGGTCCATGCTGATGAACCACCACGCCGCTTCGTCCACCGAACCGCCGACGGTGAGCAGTCCGTGGTTGCGCAGGATGATGCCCTTGTTGGAACCGAGCCGCTCGCCGATTCGCCGTCCCTCCTCGAGGTCGACGACGACACCGGTGTAGTCGTCGAGCAGCGACTGATCCTCGAAGAACGCGCACGCATCCTGCGTGATCGGATCGAGTCCGCGGCCGAGTGACGACCACGCCTTGCCGGCGGGTGAGTGCGCGTGCGCGGCGGCCACGACATCGGGGCGCGCGTTGTGCACCTGTGAGTGGATGGTGAAGGCGGCGGCATTTACAGGCCGATCCCCTTCGACGACGTCACCCTCGTGGTTCACCAGGATGAGATCGCTGGCGCGGATGTGCCCGAAGTACATGCCGAAGGGGTTGACCCAGAAGTGGTCCGGCTTCTCTGGGTCGCGCGCGGTGATGTGCCCGGCGACGCCCTCGTCGTACCCATACAGCGCGAACAGCCGGAAGGCCGCCGCCAGCCGTTGCTTACGGTGCAGCCGCTCGTCCTCCACCGAGTCGAAACTGGGTAGCGTGGGAGCCGTGAACTCGGCTCGCGCGGGCGCGGTCATGGGTTCGATCAGTCTACGCCGCCCCGGCTGCGACCTCTGCGGGCGGCGCAAGGCTGCCGACCTCGGCGGGGACGTGTCGCCAGAGGACCCGCCGCTGACGATTCCGCTTATGACTTATTCAAGCCCAGGTCTGTCCAAGAAAGTTGACTCGGGACACTCCTGTGAGCAGCGACTGCTGATACTTCTGAGCAAGCTGGGCGATCGACAATGCCGACGAAGCGATCCCTCCACCGATGCGCGCTCCTGCCGCACCAGCGTGTTCAACAGCCGTGCAGTAGAAGGCTCCGCTCGGGCAGCCGCGTGGTCCGTAAGCATTCTCCGACCGGCCCTGTGTACCCAGGCTCATCCTGCCACCACGGGTCGTGGCCGCTCGGGTCGCTAAGGTTGACCGGGTCCCCGTTGACGCATCCGTCGACTAGCCTGATGTGTCGTCGTCGGTAACGCCCGAGGAGTCACTGGGTGCCGCAGACTCACTCATGGTGGGCTCGCTCTCCAGCGCGAATCGGATGTCACCCACAGCGAGCACAACAATTGCCGAGGCAGTTCTCCCTTCCGCGTCGTACAAGAGAACGCGCTGGCCTGACTTGACGTGGGGTCGAACTGCGAGCAGCGACTCCAACGTTCCCATCACTGGCTCGACTCGCCCCTCCGAGTCACGATGGGAGAAGCGCACGTACACCCGGGGCACTGTTTCGCTCACATCGCGGCCATTGGGGTCAGCACCCACCTGGACTATTCGAGCAATCATTCCCGTTCTTCCACGCGTACGGCAGCGGGTTGTATCCAATCGATGATGGTCCTCCTTCTCCTAAGCCCCAGTTCACGAACTGTAGGCGGTTGGACTCGACCTCCGGACGCTGATCGAGTAAAGCGAGCTCGTACGCGAATGCGCCTTCCCGGGCTTTGTACAGATCGAGGACGGACTGTGCACTCGCCGCGCCAGAGGCTGCCTCCTTGACGATGGCGAGGATGGCTTCCTTGCGCGTGTCTACGCTGACCATCTCCTTGCCAAGGACATCAGCTCCTTTCAGTCCCCGGAGATTGAGTACGAACTTCGTGTTTGGGTCCGAAAGAGCCTCGGTGAACGCCGTGGTGAAGTCCTTGAAACTCAGGTCCTTCCATGACGTGCCATTCCAGCGCAGTCCAGGATCGAGGTAGCTTGTGGCGGGAACACCCTGTGATCGGAGCGCCTCCATCAGCGGGCCGACTTGGTCCTCAAGTCCGAGGACGATCGTGCGACTGGGCCCGCCCTGCTGCTCGTCAACAGTTGCTTCGTCGGGTACCAGGTACTGGAACAGTCCCTCGCCGATTAGGGCCACGTCTGTCGCAAACAGGGAGACACCCGCCCAGGACGCGAACGGGATCGGTGCATCCTCGGGAGGAACGGCACCGGAACGAACGTGATCAGCCCACCACTTGATGAAGTCCTCCCAGGCGCTGGTCTCTGGCGGCGTGAGAGTAGGAACTAAGCCGAGAACCAAGGAGGGCACAGGTGACTGCTGGCAGGACTGGTCGCACGTCGTATGCACGGGTCCGCGGCCTTCCGGCCACTCGCAACTGCCAGGCGAGTCTCCCGCACACGGGATGTGCCCTGAAGGATCTACGAGGTTGACTGGGTCGCCGTTCAATCCGACGTATGTGTTCGCCGTGAGCGGATCCACACCAACGCTGGGATTCGCGGCCGGCGTGCCGTCTCGATAAGAATCGGGCGTTAGGAACGCCGCGTTAGACGGGTCGTAGACACGCGAGCCGAACTGATATTGGCCGGTATCCGGGTCGTGCCGCGACTGTTTGAAGAACACATCATCCGGCGTTGTCCCGGTATTGCACGCGTTCGCGTCGGTGCTGCCCGACGGCAGCCCGAGAGGCGATCCGAAGGCGTCAAAGCGCGCGGCGCAGGCGATGCCCGCCCCCTGCGTGGTCGCCGTGGTCACGTTGCCGTGCCCGTCGGTGGCGAGGTACTGGGCGCTCGCGTTCGACGTCAGCCCCTGAGGCGCGCCGCTCGCACTCAACTCGTACGCCACGGTGCCGTTGTTGGACGTGGTCTCCACCGCCTCGCTGGCGCTGAGCCCGTCGTAGTGGATGCCCGTTGATGCTTGCCCAGACTGGGTCGCACGTCGGTCCAGCGGGTCGTACGTGTACGAGGCTGTGGTCTGCGCGCTGCATCCCGCTGGGGTGGCTTTGGTTACGCGGTCGAAGCCGTCGTACGTGTACTGCAGGCAGCCATCCTGCGTCGTCCGACCAGCTCCGTCGTACTGGAACGTGGAACCCCCCGCCGCCTGGATAGCGTTGTTGGCGCTGTACGAGTACTGCACGGGTTGCGTCGCCCCGACAGGCACGTACGAGAGCCGGTTGCCGTCGTGGTCCCAGGTGATGTTCGGTGCGGGCAGCGTCGCCGGGCAGGCTTGCCCTGCACCTGCGGTGACCATGTTGTTCACCCGGCTTGCCCCGTCGTAGCCGTAGCAGAGGGTGGCGCCAGCTCCGTTTGTCGCCGGGCCCGTGTACTCCTGCTGGGTGATGAGATAGTCCGCGTTGTACGCGTAGGTATACGACACTGCGCTCCCCGACGTCGTCAGCGTCTGCTGCTGCAGCGTGTTGTCGGCGTTGAACACCCAGCTCAGCTGCTCCCCGTTGGGCTCCGTCTGCGAGAGCGGCCGCCCGTCCTGGTCGTACGCGTAGAACGTCGAGTTGTTGGGCACCCCAGTCCAGGCCATCTGCGTTGCCAGCTCGGCGTCGCCGTACACGTACGTCGTCGCCATGGGGTTGCTGCCGTTGTCGGCCAGCTGATAGCGAGCTGTGACCGAGCCCAGGCCGTCATAGCCGAAGCGGGTTGTCTGGCTGCCGTCGTCGACGGTGCGGGTGCGGTCGTCGAGGTAATAGGTCGCGGTGATACTCGAGCTCCCCGAGGTCGCGCTGCCCAGGTTGCCCGCGGCGTCGTACTCCGTCGTGATGGTGCTGCCGTCGCGCCCCACCTGCTGCTGCAGGCGGTCGTCGTTGTAGTACGTGAAGGATTGGGTGCCACCGTCGTTCGCCACGCTCTGGTTGGACGTGTTCATCAGGGCCACGTGCTGGCTGGTCTTGCGCCCGCCGTCGTCGTACGCATACGTCGTCGTGTACGCTTGGCTGTCGCTCGCCGTGAAGGGAACGGTGGTTGACTGCAGCAGGTTGTCGAGGGTGTAGGTGTTGAGCGTCGCGGCGCGCGCCGTGTTGTTCAGATCGCCGGCATTGGCCGACGGTGACGCCACGCTGATCGCGTTGCCGTTGGCGTCGTACTGATACGAGGTGTGGTCCCCGGCACCGTCGGTGCTGTCGCTCTTCAGACCGTCGGAGTAGTACGCGGTGGTGGTGACGTTCGTCGACGGGTCGGTCACAGTGAGCTGGTTCCCGTTCGCGTCATACGTGTAT
>JAFALX010000338.1 GCA_019234035.1 Candidatus Dormiibacterota bacterium
GCGCTGCCCGCAGCGTGGCTGGTGGCGGCCCTCGCGACGCTCGGCAGCCTGTACCTCTCGGAGATCGCCGGGCTGATTCCGTGCCAGCTCTGCTGGTTCCAGCGCATCGCGATGTACCCGCTGGTCGCACTTCTCGGGGTGGCCACGCTGCGTGGCGACGTCGCCGGGGCCAAGCGCTATGCCACGGTGTTTGCGATGGTCGGCGCAGTGCTCGCCGCGTACCACTATCAGCTGGAGCGCTTTCCTTCGCAGCCGACGCTGACGTGCGCGGCTGAGGCGCCTTGCTCCATTCCCGTGGTGAACGTCTGGGGCTTCGCGTCCGTGCCATTCATGGCCCTGGCGGCGTTCTTGCTCATCCTGACGGTGCTGCTCCTCGCCCGCCAGGCCGCCGCACCGAACGGCGATTGAAGGCACAGAAGGCGCACTTTGGACCACCCTGAGCACTGTGATCGTGCACGTGCTCTCGGGGAGCGTGGTTCCGCTCCCCATCGAGTGGGTGGCGGCCCTCCTGCTGTTCGGCGGCGCCTTTGCGGCGCTCGCTGTCCGCGGGCGTCGCTGGCGGCAGGCCGCAATCGCCGTGAGCGCGCTGGGGCTCGTCATGACCGGGATCGGCTGGGTGGCGGACTCCGCCCAACCGGGTCCCGCGCCGTACGCGCTGCGCATCGTGGCGCCGTCGCGGAGCACGCCGCCCAATGCCGTCTTCACCGTGTGCGGACTGCGCGGCGACGGCACGCTGCTCACACCGACCGACGCGCAGCACTGGCTCGTGCCCTTCGTGGATGACCGCCAGCGTCCGGCCACCGATGCCCCCGTCTACCCCGTGCGCCTGACTCCGGGCGAGCACACGGTGCGCTTCGACCTGGTGAATCCGTCGAACCGTGAGTTCAGCCCGCCGGCAGAGGTTACCGAGCACGTGACGGTGGACACGACGGCCCCGGCTATGGGACCACAGCGCTGTTGAAAGGGCGAGGCCACCGCCACGGCGACATGATTGAATGAAGGCGTGCACATCGTGTTGGTTGGGTGCGGCCGGGTGGGCGCAGGTCTGGCCACAGCCCTCGAGGGACAGGGACACTCGGTCGCGATCATCGACAAGACGCGGCGGGCGTTTCGCCGCCTGCCGGCGCACTTCGGCGGCATCCTCGTCGAGGGGTCGGGATTCGACAAGGCCTCGCTCGAGGAGGCCCAGATTCAGCGTGCGGGAGCTCTCGCGGCCGTCACCTCGGGTGACAACTCCAACGTCCTGACCGCGCGGATCGCCCGCGAGACGTATGGCATCGAGCGTGTCGTCGCTCGCATCTACGACCCACGCCGCGCCGAGATCTATCAGCGCCTCGGCATTCCCACCGTGGCAACCGTCACGTGGACGGTCGACCAGGTGGAGCGCTGGCTGATCCCCGACAAGGTCGCCGCCGTGTGGACCGATGCGTCCGGCTCGCTGATGCTGGTGGACCGGCCGCTCCCCGACCACCTCGCCGGCAGCCGCCTCGACAACCTCGAGATCCCCGGCAAGGTCCGCATCGTGGCGGTGACCCGCGCCGGCATGCCACGGCTGGACGCACGCGAGATGGTCGGCCAGGAGGGTGACCTGCTGCACATCGCCGTGCAGAAGGCGGCGCTGCCGAAGCTCGAGGCGTTGCTCGCGCCGGCGGCCGAGCAGGTGGCGTCGTGAAGGTCGCGGTTGCCGGCGCCGGGAGCGTGGGCATGGCGGTGTCCGCCGATCTCAAGCAGCACGGCCATCAGGTGATGCTGATGGAGAAGGATCCCGAGGTCGTGCAGCACTTCAAGCCCCAGCTCGACGTCCAGTGGGCTGTCGCCGACGCCTGCGAGGTCTCCTCGCTGCAGGCGGCAGGCGTGGGCGAGATGGACGTCATGGTCGCGGCAACCGGCGACGACGAGGACAACCTCGTCATCTCGCTGCTGTCGAAGCAGGAGTTCGCCGTGCCGCGCGTGATCGCGCGCGTCAACGACTCGCGCAACCAGTGGCTGTTCACGGACAGCTGGGGCGTCGACGTCGCCGTGTCGACGCCCGAGCTCTACACGTCGCTCGTCGAGGAGGCGGTGTCGGTCGGTTCGCTGGTGCACCTGCACGCGCTCGAACAGGGTCGCTTCCACCTCGTCTCGGTCACCCTCGCCGAGGACTGCCCGTCGCGGGATCGAACGATCGGCGACGTCCGCTTGCCGCGGGACGCGCGAATCGTCACGATCGTGCGCCGCGGTCACCTCATCGCACCGGAGCCGGACACCGTGCTGCAGCTCGGCGATGAGGTGGTGGTGCTCGCCGGCATCGACGTCGAGTCGGAGGTGGAGAGACTCCTCATCTGCGGCTCCAGCGCGATCCCAGCAGCGACGCTTTGAGCACCACCCCTCCGGACGGCGGCGCTGCCACCGCTGAGGTGAGCGCCGAGTCGAATCCGCTCGCGCCCGAGCCGGTCGTCACCGTCGATGCGTCGAGCTATCCGGAGACGTGGACCTACCGGCTGAAGAACCTGCTGCTCGGGAGGCCGCTCGTCTCCGAGCAGCTGTCGTCGGAGCGACTCCACAAGCGGGTCGCGTTCGGCGTGCTCGCGCCCGACATGGTCTCGTCGTCCGCATACGGCACCGAAGAGATCCTCGTGATCATGTACCCGATCATCGGGGTCGCGGCGTTCTCGCTGGTCGTCCCGGTGACACTCGCGATTCTCGCCGTGCTCTTCTTCGTGACGCTGTCCTACCTGCAGGTCATCGGCGTGTACACACACGTCGGGGGTTCGTACCTTGTCGCGCGCGACAACTTCGGCCCATACATCGCACAGATCGCAGCAGTCGCGCTCCTGATCGATTACGTCGTCACGGTCGCGGTGCAGACGTCTGCAGGGACGGCGGCGCTGACATCGATCATTCCCGGCCTCGTGCCCTGGACCGTGTGGATCACCGTCGGTGTGACGTTGCTGATGTTCTACGGCAACCTGCGCGGCATTCGCGAGGCGGGCAAGATCTTCGCGTTGCCGACGTACTTCTTCGTGGCGTCGCTCGGGCTCGTGGTGATCACAGGGCTGGTCAAGGCATCGCTGGGGATGCTGCCTGCGCAGGCCCTGCCGTCTCCGCAGACGCTTGGTTGGGGGACCGTCGGCCATCCCGGCACCGGCCCGCTGATGGGCCTGGGCGTGTTCTTCCTGCTCAAATCGTTTGCCAACGGCGGTGTGTCGCTCACCGGGCTCGAAGCGATCTCCAACAGCATCGACAGCTTCAAGCGACCGGTTGTGCGCAACGCCCGCATCACGCTGCTGATCATGTGCTTCACGCTCGGATTCCTCGTGCTGGGGACGTCGATCCTGGCTCATGTGACCCATCCCGTGCCGTACGAATCCGGGTCGCCGACGGTCGTGTCGCAGGAGGTGCGCGCCGTTCTCGGGTCCACGGGAGTAGGTGGCTTCCTCTACGTGCTCGTACAGCTGTCGACGGTGCTGATCCTGCTGACCGGCGGCAACACCAGCTTCAACGGGTTCCCCTATCTGGCGAGCTTCGTCGCCGAGGACTCATTTCTGCCCCGGCAGCTCACCAGGCGGGGTCACCGCCTTGCGTTTTCCAACGGCATCTTCGTGCTCACGCTGTTCGCGATCATCCTGATCATCGCGTTCCAGGCACGCGTCGACGCGCTCGTCGGCCTGTACGCGATCGGCGTCTTCACCGGCTTCACGCTCGCCGGCGCGGGCATGGTGAAGTACAACTGGCGAAAACGTCCGCCGCACTGGCGCCTGTGGCTGCCCGTCAACGGCTTCTCCGCCTTTCTGTCGGCGACGGTCGTCGGCGTGCTGCTGGTCACGAAATTCACCGAGGGCGCGTGGATCGTCGCGCTGGTCGGACCGCCGATGTACATCGGGCTGCTTCGTCTGCACCACCAGTACACGCGCGAGGAGGGGGAGCTCGAAGCGGGCGCGGTGGCCGCGACCGAGGCGCCGGCGATGCCGCGCCACGTCGTGGTCGTGCTCATCGACGAGCTCGACAACGCGTCAGCGCGCGCGGTGCAGTACGCGCGCAGCCTGCGCGCGGACGAGCTTCGCGTCGTGCACTTCGACATCGACAGCAAGAAGAGCGAGCACCTGCGCAACGAGTGGTCGCGCCTCGGGCTGGCAAGGCTGCCGCTGGACATCGTCGAGGCGCGTGACCGCCGCGTCGACCGCGCCGCGCTCGAGTACACGGCCGCGATCGTCGCCGATTCGCAGACCGAGTGCACCGTGCTGCTGCCGCGCCGCCTGTTCCACAGCCGCTGGCAGTGGCTGCTGCACGACCGCACGGCAGACCGCATCGCACGCGCCGTGGAGACGGTGCCGCACGTTTCGGCCACGATCGTCCCGTTCTCCGTGTCGTACGCGGCGCCCCCGCCGCGCGTGCGGCGGATCCCCCGCCCGCCGATGCCCTTCCCGGCGCGGCCAACGCATCCGAGCCAGCAGCGACGCCCGCTGCTCGATCAGGCCGAGGTGGACCGGGCGCTGGCGAAGCGAGCCACCGGGACCGTCCCGATCAAGGACG
>JAFALX010000400.1 GCA_019234035.1 Candidatus Dormiibacterota bacterium
CCGGTTGAGTTACCGGTCGAGCCCACGGCGCCGATGAGCTGACCGCCCGCAACCGGCTGCCCATCGACAACGTCGACCGAAGACAGGTGTCCATAGAGGCTCTGCAGCCCACCGCCATGATCGATCACAACATGGAGACCGAAGCCGGTTGCCGACACGATCACATGGGCCACGCCGGCGGCAGTGGCAACGACCGGAGTACCGGCGCCGGCAGCAAGGTCGATGCCTGAATGCCAGTGGCCGCCCGGGCAGGCGGAGTCAGCGGGCTCGATGCTGACGCTGGTGCAGCCGAAGCCCTGCGAGATCGTCGCGCCGAGGACGGGCTTCAGGAAGGCACCGGCGGCGACCGGTGTCTGCAGCACGAACGTTGCAGCAGCGGTGGTTGCGCTCAGCAGCACCGCCACGGCCACAGTGATCACCGCGATTGTGCGCGTCATGCAGATGCCCTGCGACGCACCGGCCGACGCTGTGGAGTGAGCGCGCGCCGCGCCGAGCGTTCCACCTGACGGCCGACGACATGCACCCGTGAGCCGAAATGGCTCGCCGCGTGCAACGCGCCCGGGACCTTGAGCACGATCCAGAGCGTCGCCAGGCCGTAGAGGCTGGTGGCGATACCGTCGGGCGCAGCGAATCCCGCGGTCGTGGCGACGCGCAGCACTATCAATTGCACCGCCTGCATGAAGATGGTGACGACGAGCAGTCGCAGCCAGTGCTTCGCATAGGACCTGGTGTCCGGTAATACGGTGCACAGCGACGCCAGCGGCGCGAGGACGATGAGCACTTCGAGCAGGGCGGTGCGCACCACGTAGGACAGCGCAAGGATGACGAGCGCGACAACCAAGGCGACGGCGAAGATCGCGTGAAACAGATCCTCCGACACCTGGATCGCTTGAATCGAACCGGGATCCAGTGTGCTGGACCAGGGCATTTGATCGAGCGTCAGCGGCGTGCCGGTGGATACCGCGACGGTACTGATGGCGTTGTTCAGGTCAACCGCCATCTGCATGAAGTAGATGGAGCCGTGGACGAGCGCCACCGCCGCGAGCAGGCGCGGCAGCATCACCTTGAGCGTGTATTTCGGCCGCAGGCTCTGGTGTTCGAACATGCTGCGCAGCGACGCGAACAGCACCACGGCGGCGACGAGGATGTCGGCTGCCGCGGCCATCGTGCCGTTGAGATGCATGAGGCTCGGGTTCGCTGTCAGCGGCCGGCCAGGCGACGCCGGATCGACGGTCGAGTAGAGGTAGTGCGTCAGCACGCCGTCGAGGTCGACGCGTGCTGTGGCGAGCACGTGCGTCAGCACGCCGGTGAGCAGCTGCAACAACGAGCCGAGCGGATCGCTGAGCGCGTGTCCGATGCCGGACGATGGCACGCCGTCGCGCTCAGTGAATCGTCGACGGCACGCTGGCGATCAGCGCATGCGTCAGCGTCCCCGCGATCTCGACGCCGATCGTGCCGAACACGATGCGGCCGATCCACTTCTTCGCCTCCGCGACGCTGTGCGGATCGACAGCGACGATCTTGTACATGAAGGCGACCAGGAACGCCAAGGCGCCAATCGACCCGATGAGACCCTGCGCAAGCAGGATCCAGTTGTTCATGAGCGACTGCAGCTGGTCCACGAGGGGTTCCTCCAGAACGTGTGTCTGGCGGTCACCCCTCTGACCGCGCCGCAGCTTTACGGCGAGCTCAGACTAACACAAAACTGTGTAGCTTTCGGTCCTGAGCCTCTCCCACGGAGGCACGGTGACGGTGCGACGAAGTACGCAGCCCCAGCTGCGCAGCAGTGTCTGACGCGCGTAACGGTGCGACGCGCGCTCACCGGTTCCTGATGGCGAGGAAGTACACGGCGACGAACACGATGACGATGCCGATGTTCGCCAGCAGCCGTTCTCTGAATCTGTCCCTGAAGAACAGCACGTCTACAGAAACGACGGCAGCGATCAGAAGCACCACGTAGATCGCGACGAACGCGTTCTTGCTCATGTCGGCTCCTCCGATGCATCCGTTCAGCGCCGGCGCGATCTCGGTGCCCCGGGCGCCGATCGCGTACGCTCAGGATGGTGAAACCAAAGGCGCATCTCGCGCTTGGATCCATCGCGGCGGTGGCCCTCATGACCGCGGCCGTGTGGTTGTGGCTGCACAACGTGATCATCGTCGCGGCGCCGGTCGCTTTCCTGGCCGTCGGATGCGGATGGGCAGGCATCGACAACGCGGTGATCTACCCGAAGGAACGAGCACGGCGTCAGGCCATGGCGCCGCCGGAGCCCGGCGCGGCCGACCTGCCGGCAGCGCCGCCACCTCCTGACTCTCGGGAGATCACCGTCCCCCACTGACCCACTGCAGGAACTGGACGACGCGGTCTCGAATCGCGTCGCCGATGTCGTGCAGGATCGCGAACTGGCCGACCGCGGTGTTCTCCGTCTCACTGTTCAGCTGCTGAAACATCCCCGACAAGGGGAGCTGCAGGCCGCCGAGGGATGAGGCCGGCGATGGCGCCGGCGTCGCCGTGGGGATCGGGGCGCCCGCCACGGGCGCCCCGGAGCCGGCGGTCGCCTGGGGTGACGGTGGCGGCCCCCAGCTGAACGTCCCGCCGCCGGCGGCGGAGCTGCTGCGGCGTGCAGTCCCACGCCGACGGCGACGACACCGGCCAGCACGCAGGCGCCGACCACGAATCGGTGGTGCAGGAACATGGCGACAACACCTCCACAAGTGGCTGGCGGTCGCCCCTCCGGCCGGCCGGGTCGCGCCCGGCGAGATGCATAGTACCACTGATCTGTGTAGAGAGCCCGGCGCCGAGTTGCGCCGGGAGCCGTCGCTCCCTGACACTCTGCGAATGGCTGAAGACGCTGACGGATACGGACCGCGGCCCGGTCAATCAGCGATCGACCGGCTGCTCGAGGACTGCCGCACGCTCTCGCCGGCAGGGATCGAACGGGTTGCCGGTGGCTGGGATCGTCACTCGAACGGAGTGCTCCGCGAGGCGGAGACGCAGGCCGTGCGCGCTCTGGAGAACGAGGGACGGCGGCAGGAATGGGAGGACCTTCGCAGCCGTCTGCTCGGGCTCACCGAGCAGGACGAGCCGCTCGTGGCGTGGCGGTTCGAGCACGGCCCTGTCGGGCACAAGGCGGAGGAGGCGCTGATCGCGGCAGCACTGGCGCTGACTGCTGGCGACACGCTCGATCGCCGGCACCGTGACGCGTTGCTGCGACCGATGGCCGAAGCGCTTCCCTGGCTTCTCTGATCGAACCGTCTCGCCGCATGGCATCCGTCGAGATGCGACCATGGACGAGTGAGCGAGCGGGTCGCCGTGACCCTCCCCTCGATGGGAGAGTCGGTTACTGAAGGCACCGTCGCGCGCTGGGTCAAGGCAGTCGGTGACACCGTGCGCGAGGGCGAGACGGTGGTCGAGGTGACCACCGACAAGGTCGACGTCGAGGTCCCGGCGCCGGCCGCGGGGCGCCTCGAGCAGATCGTCGTCGACGAGGGCGTCACCGTCGAGGTGGGCGCCACGCTGGCACTCATCACCTCCGGGGTGGCGACCAACGGTGAGGTGAAGCCGCCGGCAGGCTCGGGCGGCGGGCAGGCGCCTGTCGCGGCGGCCGCGCCGCAGCCTGCACCGGTGATCGAGGAGCCGCCCGCGCCGCCGGCGGAGGTGCCGCCGGCGCCGCCGATCCCCGCCGACGAGGGCATCGGGCTGAACCCCATTGCCACGCCGCTCGCGCGCCGCCGCGCGGTGGTCGACGGCGTCGATGTCACCCGCGTGGACGGCTCGGGTCCCGAGGGGCTCGTGCGCTCCGGCGACGTGCGCCGTGGTGAGAAAGCGCCGGCCGTGGCAGCAACCGTCGGCGCAACGCCACCCGCTGGACCCGTTGCACCGCCGAGGCCGGCCGCGCCGGCCACGACGCCGCGCCCGGCTCGCACGCCGGTCGCGCCCGCAGGCGCGGAGATCCTGCGCGGCCCCGCCGCAGCCCTGGTCGAGTACATGGAGCGCAGCCGCGAGCTGCCCACCGCGACCTCGTTCCGCACCATCTCGGTGCGGACGATGGACAACCGCCGCCGCGAGCTCAACTCGGCGCTCGTCGCAGCGAACCGCCGCGCCAAGGTCTCCTTCACGCACCTCATCGGCTACGCCATCGCACGCGCGGCCCGCGAGATGCCCGAGATGACCGCGCATTTCGCGCGCACCGCAGAGGGCAAGCCCGCTCGTGTGCCCGGCGGCACCGGTCTCGGCATCGCCGTCGACAGCCTGCGTCCCGACGGCTCGCGCTTCCTGATCGTCCCGGTCATCGCGCGTGCGGGCGAGCGCGACTTCGCCGACTTCCGCGACGAGTACGAACGCCTCATCGAGCGCGCGCGCACGAACTCGCTGAGTGCCGACGACCTACGCGGTGCCAGCATCACGCTCACCAACCCGGGCGGCCTCGGCACGGTCGCGTCGGTGTCGCGGCTGCTGCCGGAGCAGGCGGCGATCATCGCCGTCGGCGCCATCGGCTATCCGGCCGAGTGGCGCGGCGTCGACGATGCGCGAGTGCGCCAGCTGGGCGTCGCCAAGGTCATGACGATGACCAGCACCTACGACCATCGGGTCATCCAGGGCGCGCAATCGGGTGAGTTCCTGGGCCGGATCGAGTCGTTGCTCGACGGTGCCGACTCCTTCTACGACGAGATCTTCGCCGCCCTCGGCGTCCCGCCCCCGGCGGCAGAGCAGGTCGTGGAATCGGTCGCCATCGTCGCCGCGCCGGTGCAGCAGACCGGCGTCGCCGGCACGCTGGCGCCGGATCGCCAGCTCCTCGCGGCCATGCAGGCGGCGACATCGCTCGTGAAGGCGCATCGCACGCACGGACACCTCGGCGCGCACCTCGATCCGCTGGGCACACGGCCCATCGGCGATCCCGCGATGGATCCCGAGACGTACGGCCTCACGCCCGAGCTGATGCGCCAGATCCCCGCCGACCTGCTGCGCGTGTACGTCCCCGGCAGGACGCTCGCCGACGTGCTGCCCGCATTGCGGCGCACGTACTGCGGGACGATCGCCTTCGAGATCGAGCACATCTCCAGCCACGAGGAGCGCGTGTGGCTGCGTGAGCACATCGAGTCCGGCGCATACCGCCTGCCGTTCAGCCCCGAGCAGCGCATCCGCCTGCTCGGCCGCCTGACCAAGGTGGACGCGATGGAGCGCTATCTGCGGCGCACCTTCATCGGGCAGAAGACGTTCTCCATCGAGGGCCTCGACGCCATGGTGCCGATGCTCGAGGAGCTGCTCACGCTCGCCGCCGACTACGGGATTCACGAGGCGGTGATGGGCATGGCGCATCGCGGCAGGCTCGCGGTGACCGCGCACGTCGCCAACCGTCCGTACGAGGCCATCCTCAACGCGTTCGAGGTGGCCGCGTGGCAGCGGCCGGGCGGCGACGTCAACGGCGACGTGAAGTACCACCAGGGCACACAGGGCACGTACCTCACGCACACCGGGCGCGCCATCGCCGTGCGCCTGCTCGCCAACCCGAGTCACCTCGAGGCCGTGGATCCGGTCGTCGAAGGGTGGACTCGCGCGGAGCAGACGCAGCGGCACGCTGCCACGCTGCACCTCGAGCGCAGCGCGGCGATGGCGGTGCTCATCCACGGCGACGCGGCGTTCGTCGGGCAGGGCGTCGTCGCGGAGACGCTCAACCTGCAGGCGCTGGCCGGCTACTCGACCGCGGGCACCGTCCATCTCATCAGCGACAACCAGCTCGGCTTCACCACCCCGCCCGACGAGGCGCGGTCCACGCGGCATGCGTCGGACATGGCGAAGGGATTCGACATCCCCATCGTGCACGTCAACGCCGACGACATCGAGGCCTGCGAGTCGGCGATCCACCTCGCGTTCGACTACCGCAAGCGCTACCAGCGCGACGTGGTCGTGCACCTCATCGGCTATCGCCGCTTCGGGCACAACGAGACCGACGAACCCGCGTACACACAGCCGCTGATGTACCGCCAGATCAAGGAGCACCCGACGGTGCGCGAGATCTACGCGAAGCAGCTCGTCGACCAGGGCATCGCGACGCAGGCCGAGGTCGATCGCATGAACGACGAGGCGTACGAGCGTGTCGCCGCCGCGCACAGGCGCGTCAAGGCGAACCTCGTCACCGAGCTCGACACCGACCACCAGGAGGCGCGCGCGAGCAGCTTCGAGGACATCACGCTGCCCACACGCGTCGACGCGGCGGCGCTGCACGCGCTCGACGACGAGCTGCTGAGCTTCCCCGATGGGTTCGCCCCGCATCAGAAGCTGATGCGCCAGATGGATCGCCGCAAGGCGGCGTTCGCGTCGGGACCGATCGACTGGGGCACGTCAGAGGCGCTCGCCTTCGCCACACTGCTCGTCGACGGGCACCCCATCCGTCTCACCGGACAGGACACGGTGCGCGGCACGTTCAGCCAGCGCCACCTCGAGTTCCATGACGAGACCACCGGCGAGGAGTGGATCCCGATGCAGCACCTGCGCCACGCGCAGGCGACATTCGAGGTGCACAACAGCCCGCTGAGCGAGGTTGCGTGCCTCGGGTTCGAGTATGGGTACAGCGCCTGCGATCCTGAGACGTTCGTGATCTGGGAGGCGCAGTACGGCGACTTCGTCAACGGCGCGCAGGTGATCACCGATCAGTTCATCGTCTCGTCGCGCGACAAGTGGGGCCATCGTTCGCGGCTCACGCTGCTGCTGCCGCATGGCTACGAGGGCAGCGGACCGGAGCACTCGAGTGCGCGCATCGAACGCTTCCTGCAGCTCAGCGCGCACGGGAACATCCGCGTGGCCAACTGCTCCACCGCCGCGCAGTACTTCCATCTGCTGCGCAATCAGGGGCTGTCCACCGATCCGCGGCCGCTCGTGATCTTTACGCCCAAGCAGCTGCTGCGGCTGCCGGAGGCCGCCGCCACGCTGGCCGAGCTCAGTGAGGACGGCTTCCACACCGTGCTCGACGACCCCACGGTCGGCGATCGCCATCGTGCGGTCACCACGCTGCTGCTGTGCACCGGCCGCATCTACTACGACCTCAGCCTGCACTCCCTGCGGTCGCGCGCCAGCGATCTCGCCATCGCGCGCGTCGAGCTGCTGCATCCGCTGCCCGTCGACGACATCACGCATCTCATCGAGAGCTACCCGAACCTCGAGCACATCTACTGGGTGCAGGAGGAGCCGCGGAACATGGGCGCGTGGCCGCACGTCGAGCTGCGACTCGGTCTCGGCGGCCCGATGCGCATGCAGCTCGAGTACCTCGGCCGTCCGCGCCGCTCCAGCCCGTCGGAGGGGTACTCGGGATCGCACAAGCTCGAGCAGGAGCGGCTGATCACCGAGGCGATGATCACGTCGAAGGCGCTGCGCGAGGGCGCGCTGGCGTCGGTCACCCGCGATCGCGACACGTGAGTCCGCGGGTCGTCGTCCTCGGCGGTGGTCCCGCCGGTGATGTCGCGGCGTTGCGCGCGGCACAGCTCGGCGCGGACACGACGCTCATCGAGCGCGCCGAACTCGGCGGCACGTGCCTCAACTGGGGCTGCATCCCCACCAAGTCGCTGCTCGCCGGCGCCGACCTGCTGCGCAAGATCCGCGACGCCGCCGACTTCGGCATTCGCGTCTCCGATCCGGCGGTCGACTTCCCGCGCATGATGGCGCGCAAGGAGGAGGTCGTCCTCAAGATGCGCAACGGCGTCAGCGCGGCGTGCAAGCGACGCAAGGTCAACGTTGTGAAGGCGCAGGGGGTGGTGGACGGCAGCTCCGTCGCCGCGGGTGGTGAGCAGTACCCGTTCGATCACGTCATCGTGTGCGTCGGCACGGAGCCGGCGGGCCTTGCCGGCATCGACATGGAACATCCGGCGGTGGTGACATCCAACGGCATCCTCCGTCTCGAGCGCGTGCCCGAGCACCTGCTCGTGATCGGCGGCGGGGTCGTCGGCTGCGAGTTCGCCAGCCTGTTCGTCGCGCTCGGTTCGCGCGTGAGCGTCGTCGAGGTGCTGCCCCAGATTCTCGGCGGCGTCGACCCGCGCATCGTGCAGCAGTTCCGCCGCCGCGTCGAGAAGGAGGGCGTCACGTTCCACACGGGAATGCGTTTTCGGACGATGGAGTACGCCGCGGATCGCGTGAGGGCCGACCTCGAGGACGGAACGACGATCGACGCCGACTGCGTGCTCGTCTCGGTGGGCCGGCGCGCGCAGACGCGCGGCATCGGCCTCGAGGAGGCGGGCGTCGAGATCGACGCGCAGGACCATGTGGTCGTCGACGACTTCCTGCGCACCAAGAACCCGCGCATCTGGGGCGCGGGCGACTGCATCGGCGGCCTGCAGCTCGCGCACCTGGGCAGCGCCGAGGGCGCCCGTGCAGCAGAGAACGCGCTCGAGCACACCGTGATGCCGATGGATCGCACGGTGGTGCCCGCCTGCATCTACACCCATCCGGAAATTGCCATGGTCGGCTACAACACGGAGACCGCCAGGGCCGCGGGCATCGAGGTCAAGATGGGACAGGCGCGCTACCTCGGCAACGGCAAGGCGCTCGGCGAGGGCGAGCCGGACGGTATTGCGCAGCTCTACGCCGACGCGCGCACCGACCTGCTGGTCGGCGCCACTGTGATGGGCGCGCATGCGGTCGAGATCATCCACGAGGTCGCGGTCGCGATCAGCGACGGCCTCACCATGGACGACCTCGGCGCGGTGATCCACGCGCATCCGACGGTGAGTGAGCTGATCATGGATTCCGCCGAGCAGGGCGAGGGCGTCGCTCCGTACCTCAGCTGAGCCGGCTCGCCGACCTGAGTAGGGCTCACCGGTTGTGAAGCCGAGCCGCGCGGCCTAGAGTCCGCGGTGGCGCCCGCGACCCGGAGACTGCGCGTGCGGCGCGCGGGGGCGGCGCCGAGAGGTGTCAGGGATGGTTCGCCACCGGGTGCACACCGTGTTCGCGCTGGGACGTTTCCGGGACGGGGTCGCCTGGGTGCGCGACCTCAATGCGGCGTGCCGGGCGGGCGGCTGCGCAGAGGCAACGCTGTGGTCTGTGGGCTTCGGCAAGGTGAACGACGTCGTGCTCGAGTACGACTACGAGAGCTACGCCGCGTTCGAGGCGGACAGCAATCGATTCATGTCGTCGCCCGAGATCATGAAGGTGTTCCGTGGCGGCGGTGACGTGCGCGCGCCCGAACACTGGCCCTGGGACGAGGTGCTCGAGACGGCGCCGGACCTGGCGTAGGTCGGTCAGCCGACCTGTCGCCGCAGCGCCTCGGCGCTGATGCGGCGCCGTCGCGCGCGCAGGAGCGTGCGCACCCCGAGAAGATCGACCACGGCGGCGGTGAGTGCGACGGCGGCGAGCACCAGCATCGCGATGCCGAGCCAGCGCGGCGACAGCGCGGTCAGCGTCACACCCCCGCTGGTCAGCAGCGCGGTGGCGACCAGGAGCACCACCGCGGAGAACGCTCGCCAGCCGAGTGATGCGGTCTCGCGCAGCCTGGCCGCGAGCGGGTTCTGGGCGAGCCGCGGCGGGGGCGGCGGGGCGGCCGGCGGCCGCCCGTACTGCGGCGCCGCCGTGGACTGCGCGGCTCGCCGAGCCGTTGTCAGACGCCAGAACAGCAGCCCCGCGACGATCCTCACGATGTAGCGAAGCACCAGTGTCCAGGGCATCACCTCATGCTACGCTCGGCCACCGGCAGACGAGTTGGGAGAGCAGCACCATGGTCCGTGCGTACGTCCTGATCACAGCGACCGCGGGAAAGGCACTCGAGGTGGTGCGCCAGCTGCAGAACCAGTCGGGTGTGATCGCCGCTGATGCGATCACCGGAGAGTTCGACGTCATCGCGCAGGTGCAGGCGGAGGACGTGCCGGCGATCGGCAGGGTGATCGTCGATCAGGTGCAGTCCGCGGACGGCGTGTTCAAGACGATCACGTGCCTCGCCGTGTCAGGCGCCTGATTCCCGTACCACCGGAGCCGCACGGCTGAGCGCGTTCTTTGCGCTGTACGCGCGCGCAATCTCGCGCGTGCGCTCGAGCCGGCGCTTGCAGGGGTCGCTCGCGCTGTGGTCGCTCATCGGGCTCGTGATGGGCGTCGGGTTCACGATCGGCGTTGCGCTCGTGCACGGCTCGGGCGTGGTCGTGCCTGCCGTCATCGCGACGTTGGTGTGGTGGCTCCTCATCGTCGTGGTGGTCGTCGGCGGTGCAGCCTTGCTGGACACGCCCGACGGGAAGCCACTCGACCATTACGGAATTCCCAACGGACTCAGCGCGATTCGTGCGTGGATGTGTCTGCCGATCCTGTTCGTGGCCGTCTTCAGCCTTCCTGGGAAGCTGGCGCTGATCCTCTGGGCCGGCGTCGGCGGAGCGATCGGGCTGCTCGACGCCGTGGACGGCTTTCTCGCG
The DNA here is from genome assembly GCA_019234035.1 of Candidatus Dormiibacterota bacterium. Classification (GTDB taxonomy): domain Bacteria; phylum Chloroflexota; class Dormibacteria; order Aeolococcales; family Aeolococcaceae; genus JAFALX01. The sequence goes on from JAFALX010000400.1 coordinate 10,381, forward strand.
CGACGGATCGGGCCGGTGTCGGTGCTGGGCAAGGCGATCGACCCCTTCGGTGACGCGCTGTTCTTCGTGTTCACCGCGGTGGGCTCCTACCTCCTGGGCATGTTTCCGCTGTGGCTCCTGGCGCTGGTCGTGTTCCGCTACGCGGGTCCGGTCCTGCTGACGCCGCTGGTGCTCCTGACCGGTCGCCGCCCCGAGCTCGTGTACACGGTCTGGGGACGCCGCAACACGTTTGCCACCGGCGTCGTGCTCTTCACGCTCTTCTGGGTGCGCGTGGCCAACGGTCCCGTGGACATCGTGGCGCTCGCCGTCGCGCTGCCGACGCTGGTGCCGACCGCGATCCTGCACTTCATCTCGCTGGCGCAGCGCGTCTTCAGCGCGCCCATCGAGCACCCGGTCAGCGCCGCCTGACTCCGCGTGCGGGAGCGTGGGACGCTCACGCCGGCCGCACCGGATGCATCAGGTCGCGAATGCGAGCGAGCCATGCGCGCGTGGTGAGCTCATCGACCTGGGGCACGTAGTTGCAATCGAATCCCTCACGCAGCAGGCGGCCGAGCTCCGCGTCATCGAGCGGCGTCGCAAGTAGTGCGTCGAGCTCACGTCTGGCAGCGTCGACGATTGCATATGGCGCTTCGCGAAGAAACGCCTGCACGGCGCCGGTGCTCGTGGTGTAGTCATCCTGCCAGTCCTGATGAAAGTACGCGCCGAACAGCCGGTGCAGCGCCGGGTAGTCGCCAGCGGCGGCGGTGGTGATGTCGTCGATGCTCTGCATTGCGTGGCCCTCCGTCGTCATTTGTTCGTGGCGCGCTTGGTCGGGATGCGCGACCGTCGTGCTCGTGCTGGATACGCGGTCAC
>JAFALX010000269.1 GCA_019234035.1 Candidatus Dormiibacterota bacterium
TGATCTCGAGCCCGCCCAGGAGCGGCGGGATGCGGGCCAGCGAGCGCAGGAGGCGGCGCAGCGAGTCCGCGCGGTTGTATGTCGGAATGACGACTGACACACGTGGCGAGGCGGGCGCCGGGATGGGGACGCGTGATCCGTCGCCGACGACGGACGCTGCCGCGACGTGAGTCATCCGCACGCTCCCTCTTTGTGTGTTCGCCCCCGATACTCATCTCCCCCGCGGACAGGGTGCCCGCGGCCCACGGCGCGCATTAAGGGCGCGGACAGACCAAAGTTGCGTTAAGAAGGGGGAATGAAGCCGCGGTTTACCCGCAGGTTTGCCTGCGTTCACTATCCGTTCACCACCGTGGGATCCGCATGGATGCGGTAGAGCCGCCACTGGCCCATCGACGGATCGCCGTTGACGACTCCCACCAGTGAGGCGAACCCGCCGCCGTCCTTCCACAACATCGGATACAGGACGTTGAGCTGATCGAATGCCCCCTGTCCCTGCAGCGCGGGGACGAGGAAGTACTCCACCCTGTACTCGAGCGGCGCCGCCGCCGACGCCTGGAAGGAGCGATCGCTCGTGACACGAAAGATCGTCGGGTTCGGTGCGTTGAGGACGATGGGAAAGCACGTCGACGAATCGCACAGGATGCGGCCGTGATCCCTGTCCAGGGCCAGAATCCTCGGCGTGATCCTCTCGCCGATGATGATCTTGTTGATGACGGGGGTCGCCTCGGGCACCGGCTTGCCCGCCGCGAGCGCATCGATCAGCGGCGCCTCCTGCTGCCCGAGCGACGGGTCCGAGATCGTCATCGCCGTCTGCACGTTCGACAGTGCGAGCACGGCGATGACACCGACGGCCACCAGCGACGAGCGCAGCCCGTGCTCGCCGCGAACCCCGCGGAGCAGGAAGATCGCCAGGACGAAGGTGAACGGGATCACCGCGATCTGGTAGCGGAGAAAGGGTCCCAGGCCCTGCTGGATGATGAGCATGTCGACCGCTGGGATCGCAAGCCCGCACGCCAGGAGCACGAGCAACGCGAGGCGATTGCCGCGCGTGATCATGCGCACGCCGAGTGCCGCAAGCATCGCGAGCACGCCCGGGTAGAGCTGCAGCGAGTGCCCGAGCACGAAGCTCGCGGACGCGCCGAAGCCGGGGACGCTGATGTTGTCGAAGGCCTGTGCGCGCGACACGCCCGAGCCCGCGGCGGCGGCGTTGGCGACGGCGGTCGCCGACGTCTTCGACGCCAGCACATCGATCCCGTTGGCGTGCAGCCAGTACAGGGGGTCGTTGAAGAGGATCGCAGCGGTGCCCAGCCAGAGCAGGACGAAGAACGCGGCGGGCAGCGCATACATGAGCGCCGCGTTCTCGACGTTGCCGAAGCTGTCGCGCCGTCGCACACCGATCGCGATGACAGCCGCGCCGAGGAGGAGCGCGATGATGAGCGACTCGTTGCGGCAGAGGCAGCCGAGACCGGCGAGCGCCCCCATCACCGGCAGGTAGACCGGGCGCGGATTCTCCGTCCAGACGAGGAAGAGCACCAGCGAGGCGACGAAGAAGAACATGAACGGCGCCTCGCTCATCCCCTCGGTCGAGTAGATGAGGATCATCGGGTTGGCGATCCACGCCAGGCAGATGAGCCAGCGCAGCGGCGGCACGACGCCCGCCCAGCGCGCCCCGGCGTTGATCACCACGACCGTCCCCGCGCCGAACAGCGCCGCCTCGATGACCCCGGCGAAGCCCTGAGTCACAAGCGGCGGCCATACATTCTTGAACGCGATGATCGGCAGCTCCAGGAACGACGGCAGCGGTGGCCAGAAGAACCCGAGCGCCGCGAGATGCGGGTCGCTGGTGAACAGCACGTCGAACGCGTTGTCGATCCGAGCGTAGGCGTCATCGATCATGTAGTGCATGTGGAAGTCGAGCCACGCGCCGGCGAGCGCATAGAACGTCGCCACCGCCACGAAGATGAGGAGCCCTTCCACCGGGATGCGTCGCGTGCGCGCTCGTTCTCGTGCGTGCGGCCTGGTGCGCGGACGCGGCAGCGTCAGCGAGAGCGTGGTCACGTCACGCGCCTCTCGCCGAGGCCGTGCCGCGTCTTCTCCCAGAACTGCGGGTTGCTGACGGTCTGCACGCCCGACTTGATCATCGCGATGCCGGTCATCGCCCAGTACACGGGAATCAGCAACGCAGCGTGGTTGAGCTCGAAGCTGTCGCGCGTGCGCGCCGCCCAGAGCCCGAGGTACAGGAAGAAGAAGTTGCCGAAGAGCATCTCCAGCATGCCCGTGTAGTAGATCCACGACGGGAACAGGTACTCGATGAAATCGAAGTGGGCCAGGATCCACAGCCCGGTGAGCAGCCAGAGGAACAGGTTCAGCAGCGCGATGCCGAACGTGCCCCCGAGGATCAGCTGCATCGCGAGGGTCCCGCGCCATCCCATCGCGCGCCACACCTGCAGCGGTGTGCGCATGAGGACGAGCCAGCTGACGAAGTATCCCTTGCCCCAGCGCGAGCGCTGCCGCATCCAGTTGACGAAATCCGAGTTCGCCTCCTCCATCGTCGTCGAGTCCATCAGCAGCGTCTGATATCCGAGGCGATGCAGCCGCATGCCGAGGTCGGCGTCCTCGGTGACGTTGTTCGGGTCCCAGGCGTCGAGCCGGCGCAGCAACGGCGTCGGAAAGTGATTGGAGCTGCCTCCGAGCGGTACCGGCAGGCGCAGGTCGACCAGCCCGGGCAGAAACAGCCGGAACCACATCGTGTACTCGAGGGTGAACCACTTCGTGATCAGGTTCTGGTCCGGGTTGTAGTAGTCGAGCCGCGCCTGGACGCAACCGACGTCGGGGTCGCCGCTGCGAAACGCGACCAGTGCCTTCTTCAGCTGGTCGGGTGGCGGGATGTCCTCGGCGTCGTAGATGACGCAGTACTCGCCGCGGGCGAACTGCAGCCCGTACTTGCACGCCTTCGGCTTGGTGCGCGGACCCTCGGCCGGAACGACGACGACGTCGACGTTCGCCGGCAGCTCCGTGCGCGCCACCACCTCGCGGGTGGTGTGATCGTCCTCCTCGAGCAGCAGCTTGATGTCGAGCTTGGACGGCGGGTAGTCGAGGTCGCGGCACGCGGTGAGGAGCTGCGGCAGCACTCCGGCCTCCTTGAACAGCGGCAGCAGGATCGTGTACGTGGGGAAATCGGTGAGCGCGTCCAGGTCGTCCGAGGAGATCCTCACAAGCCCGCGCGAGCGCGCGGCGCGAACGGTGACGTAGGTGCGGAAGATGACGACCGCCGCATACAGGACGATGACCGCGCCCGAGATGGCGATTGCGAAGGAGCCACGCATGACGATCGCGAGCGCCACCGCGAGCACCCCCGCGATCGCGAGCGCGACCTTCTGCTGCCGCGACAGCATCATGTGCGCGGAGTACTCGGGAGTCTTCGCCTGCAACAGCGCGCTCGACACCTGCACGAGCTGCTGCCGGTAGACCTGTTCCTGCCGCCGGCGCAGCGCATCCGGTGACGCAAGCCTGGCCACCACCGGCATGTGCAGATGCGACTCGAGATACTCCTGCGCCTCGCGGTCGGTGGGATCCGCCATCGCGACGACGACCGCGGCGCCGGCCTCACGCAGCGGCAGCACCTGGTGCCACAGCGCGCCCTGGGCGTCGAGCTCGTTGGCGATGCCCGGATCGACCCAATGCCGCGTGACGTCGATCGGGGACATCCCCCACTGCTCGGCGAGCGCACCCCAGATGTCGGTCCGCTTCACGCCGGCCGCGACCAGCGCCTCGCCGAGGCGGAGTCGCTGCGCCTTGCCTACGAGGAGCGCCGACTCGAGCTCGTCCTCATCGATGACGCCGCGGCGCACCAGAAGCTGACCGAGCGGCTCCGTGGGCGCTGCCGCCATCCGAAAGCGCTCAGGCCCTTGGGCCGACAGCCCAGTCGACCATCGACTGCGCCTGCTGTTCCAGAGCGGCGTCGACGCGCCGGTATTGCGGTTGCGCCGCGGGATCGTTGTGTGCGCCGCCGACGCCGTTCAGCAGCGAGACGAACATGTCCTGCAGTCCCGCGTGCGGCTGAAAGCTCGGCGAGTCCGCAAGCGCGGGCAGCACGGGTGCGGCGCTGAGGTCGATCCGCTCGTAGTACGTCGTGTGCTTGTACTCGACGGGCCACGCCCAGGACACGGTCGTCCACTTGGCATTGCTCGCCGGATCGCGGTAGTTGATGAGCAGCCCGTACACGCCGCCACCCAGGTCGATGCGCTGATAGGTCTGGATGTCGTAGTTGTGGAAGAGAAAGCAGTTGAGCAGGTTGTACGTGTCGAGCGAGGTGCGGTCGTCGGTCAGCAACGTGTCCGCGAACGCCGTCGTCCCGGCTGCCGACATGATCGCGTAGCGCTTCCACAGCGAGTTCGGTCCGAAATAGTTGGACGCCCACAGATAGTTTGCCCACGGCTGCACGTGCCAGCCCGCCGGGACGGAGCGGAATGGATTGAACGGCCGCACCACCGGCGCACCCAGTCCGTCGTCGAACGCTGCATATGGTTGCAGGCCCTGGTCGGCGACGGCGATGAATCCCGTGGCGACGACACCGAGCGCGACGACGACCCGGGCGCGCGACAGGACTCGTCGGGGACGTGTCCGCGCGCGGGGAGTGAGCGCGTGCTCCTCGGCGTCGCCAGCATCCCGGCGTCGCACGGGTTCCTTGAGGCGAAGTCCGAACCACGGAAGGACGAACGCCATGATCATGAGCGTCAGCGCGAACAGGCCCAGTCCGATGACCTCGTGATAGGCGCCCAGCGCGAAGCCGGTGTGCCCCGCATGCGCCAGCGCGATGATCGACGTGAGCCGCGCGATGTTCAGCGCGAACGTGAGCCCGAGCCCGACGATCCACCAGATCGTCTTGCGCAGCCGGCCGCCCTGCAGGAGCATGGCAACCGCGCCGCCGATCAGGGCGAAGCCGAGCACGGTGTCGGCGCCGGAGCATGCGGTGCCGATGCTCACCACGAGCGTCGACCCGTGACCCTGGCTGATGATCACGTCGCCGGGGTTCGGGCCCGGTGTCGCACCGAGCGGCAGGTGGCTCAGCACGCGCGCCATCGCGCTGTTCGTCCAGCCGGTGAACTGCTGCAGGACACTCGGCAGCACGTGCAGGTACAGCGCAGGCCACGCGAGGAGTAGCAAACCGAACGCCGCCTTCAGGCGCCACAGCCACGCGGTGCCGTAGACGACGATCGTCGCGCCGGCGGCGAACAGCACCATCGACACGACGTCGGCGCGATCGCTCCAGTAGTAGGCGGAAGCGATCACCGGTGCGACCGTGACGAGCACCACCGCGATCCCGAGCAGCGGGATGCCGATGATCAGATCGATCTGGCGGTCGCGCATCGGCGGCTCGGCGTCGCGGTAGCGGCGCGCGGTGATCAGCACCATTCCGAGGCAGAAGAACGGCAGCAGCGCCACGTAGGCCAGCGGCGTCTGCAGGCGCATGAAATCGAAGAGGCTCGCCAGCGTGAAGTGGTACGCCACGACCGTGACGACGACGATCGCGACCGCGGGCCACGCACCGCGATGGCGTACCGCGTAGCGCACGAGCCGCGCGCGGCGGACCGCGCCTGTGAATGCCTTTAATGGGCCGGGTGTGGGCTCGCCGCCGCTGATGTTCGCCGGCAACCCGGTGGTCACCGGGGTCGCGCTGGTGGCGCTCGGATCGGTCGCGCTCGCAGTCGTGGTCACTGTGGTCCTGCCCGTGAGGCTCCTTGTGAGCGCGCTGCTTCGGCGAGTGGCCAAGCGTCTGCGCCGTCAGCGGAGGCCGTGATGCCACGGTCCGTCGGCCCCCACGTCACGCGTCAGCCCAGCGGTGATCGCGAATTCGCCGCGGTAGTGTATCCAGCCCCACCTTGGCGATCCGTTATTGAGCAGTTAAGAAACCGGGCGTGACTCAGAAGTGGTCGACAGACAACCCCGCCGCCTCGCACGCGAGGCGCAGCGCGCCGAGACCGAATGCGTCCACCGGACCGAGCGCGCCCGCTTGCGCCCCGTCGTGCGATGCAAGGCGCATCGCGGTCCAGGCGAGGAACCGTGCGGTGAGCGTGTACGCATCAGGGCCGTGCGCGCGAACCCTGTGCAGCGTGCTGCCGTCTGTCGCGTACGCCGTGGCGATCACGGCGGCGCGCTGGCGCGAGCGCCTCGGAGCGCGCACCGCAACGGCGATGTCGGTGAGAGCCGGATGGCGCCGGAACAGTGTCAGCGGCTCGAGCCCGCCGGCGTCTCTGCCGCGCGCCACGCCATGGATCGCATAGCCGACGTGCACGCGGGTGACGGCATCGCCGAGGCCCTCCAGCGCCAGCTCTGCGGCGAGCGATCCCGCGGCGTACCGAAATCCGATCCCCGGCAGCAACGCGACTCCCGCCGCGCGCGCCCGCGAGTCGAGGTCCGAGAACACCCGGCGCAGAAACCCCGCCTCTGCAGCGCAGTCGACATAGGTGGCGCCGGCGGCGATCGCCCCCTCGATCGCTGTGGTGCCGAGCCGCGCGAACGGCCCGACGGTGCTGACGAGGACGTCGCCGCGCCGCAGGATGTTCCCCACCGATTCTGGATTGCCCGCATCGGCGACGGCGATGTCGAGCCCGTGCCCCAGCTGCACGCCCAAGGCGGCAAGCTTCTGGTGGCTCCGCCCCGCCAGCACTGGCCGCGCTCGCGCGGCGACGAGCTCCCGCGCCACGAGGCGTCCGGCCTTCCCGGAGGCTCCGAACAGAACGATGCGGCGCGGCACGGCGCGGAGTATCGAGCTTCTGCTGAATGGAGCGTGATCACCAGTGACGACCCACCGCCCGGTGCCGGCGCCGGATTGTGTACGACGTGCATACACGCACGCGTCGTGACCGGCGCTCGGTCGACGTTCGTCCGGTGCGGTCTCTCGACTGAACGACCGGCTTTCGCTCGATGTGCAGCACGTCACATTCATATGAACCGCACTCGTGTGCGTTCATCGTGCGTTCACGTTCGCGCAGGTTCTTAACTCGCGAATAACGGGTCGTCAAAACCCCGCTGGGTACACTGCTGCGGCACTTGGCGCGAGGGAGATATGACAAGCGAAAACTGGGAGTGCGCATGGACTCCCTCTGCTGCAGCGCGAGACGCATGAGCTGCGTGACTGAACCGGCGACGAGTCACATGTGAGGACGATCATTCGCATCCTCGACTCGCTGCGGTGTGACGCGCGCTTCATGCGCGTCCCGGAAATCACACTCGGCAGCCGTGTCGCGCTGGTCCTGACGAAGTACCTCTTCGCCGCGCTCGCGGCGGTGCGCATGCCGGTGCCGCGATCGTTTCGCTTTGCGGGCAGGCGCCTTCGTTGCGACACGTTCTTCGACCCGTGGTTTCTGGTGTTCGCCTTCGGTGACGAGCGGGCGGCGCTGTCCGAGCTCGGCCTGCTCGGCAGAGTGAGTCCCACGCTGGTCGACATCGGTGCGCACAACGGCGAGACCGCGGTGGTGTGGAGCCAGCTGCTCGACAATCCCACCATCCTGTCGTTCGAGCCCAATCCGGACTGCTACGAGATCCTGCAGCGCAACACAGAGGGGCTTCGCGTGCAGACGTTCAACGTCGGGCTCGGCGACTGCAACGGCCGCCTGCCCTTCGACATGGGCCCGGCGCACAGCTTTCGCCGCACGTTCCAGTTCGGCGAGCAGAACGGCAACCGCACGATTCCCGTCGAGATGCGACGCGGCGACGAACTGCTGGATCTGCCCCGCATCGACCTGCTGAAGGTCGATGTCGAGGGGTACGAGCTCCAGGTCCTCGATGGACTGCGCGGCACGCTGTCGCGCTGCGAGTACCTGCAGATCGAGATCTCGCTCGAGCGGCCCAGAGCGCATCGCTTCGACGAGATCTCGCGCGTCTTCGGCCGCAGCTCGTTCGACCTCGTCCGCGTCGGGCACACATGGAAGGAGCGCGACCGTCCGGTTGCGATGGACATCTTCCTGAAGAACTTCAACGGCCTCACCGCCGCGCCGTCGCCGAGTGAGGCGTCCCCAGCCTCTCGCGGCGACTGAGCTCGCATCCTCTCCGCTTGATACTGCCGCACCCCACCTTCCTGATAGTCTCGATGTAGCCTGGCCGCCGATGACCGGCGCGCGAGCGGGCGAACAGCGGCAGCAGAAGGTGAACGCGATGCCCCGAACAGCTCAACCACCCCCCGGCACTGCCCGGCCCTCCTCCCCGCCCGACCCGGGAGCCACCGGAACGGCCGGCCGTTGATCGCGCGCGTCGGCACGTCCGGCTGGCAGTACGACCACTGGCGCGGCACGTTCTACGCCGAGGACGCGCCCGCGTCGGGATGGCTCGCGACCTACGCGGACCGCTTCGACACCGTCGAGATCAACAGCACCTTCTACAGGCTGCCCGCCGCCTCCGCGGTGGACCGCTGGAGAGAAGGAACACCGGGGGGATTTCTGTTCGCCGTGAAGATGAGCAGGTACTTCACGCATGTGCGGCGGTTGCGGGACGCGGCCGAGCCCGTGGCCCACTTCCTCGAGCGGGTGCAGCACCTTCGTACGCAGCTGGGACCCGTGCTCGTGCAGCTGCCGCCGACGATGCCCATCGACCTCGACCGCCTGGTTGCGGCGTTGCGGTGCTTTCCCGGCTCGCAGCGCGTCGCGGTGGAGTTCCGCCACGAGTCCTGGTTCGAAGCGTCCGTGCGCGACGCGCTGGCTGAGCTCGGTGCGGCGTTTGTGCTCAGCGATCGCGACGGCACGCCGCACGGGCCGCTCTGGCGGACGGCGTCGTGGACCTATCTCCGCATGCACGGTGGCGCCGCCGATGGCGGCAACTACACGGACGCCGACCTGCGGGAATGGACGCAGCGCCTGCGGGAGCTCGGCGCCGGCGAGGCGTACGTCTACTTCAACAACGACGCGCATGGGCACGCGCCGCGCAACGCCGGCTCGATGCGGCGCCTGCTCACGTCACTCGAACCTGCGCACTCCTGAGGCCGCGCGGCCCCGCGGACACACGAGGGCACGGCGCGCCCCCCAACTTGATACGTCCGCTATCATGTTCTGTGCTAGTATTGCGCCTGCACTGTCGCCCTGATGGTGTCGCCGCCGGCTGATCGAGGACGCCCCTGCCCGCTGATGCATCGGCGATCGTCCGCCGCCGTGACCGGTGGCCGGTCCGCTCTCAACTCGCGATGCATCCACGGCGCTGCGAAACGGAGGCTCATGGCAACAACCGTAAAGTCGAGCGATGCGGTCCTGAGGGAATCGCCGGAAGAGGTCGTCGCCCGCGCCGACATGGTCGGCCGCGACCGGCTCGAGCGCAGTCGCGCCGACGTCCTGGTCACCGCGGCGATCGGTGGCGTCGAGGTCTCGCTGGGCGCGCTGGCAGCGACCGCGGTGTTGGGAGCGGTGATCACCGCCGCGCCAGGAGTTGGACTGTCGTTCGGTCTCGCGGTGGGCGGCCTGGTCTTCCCGATCGGCTTCCTGTTCGTCATTCTCGGCCGCTCCGAGCTCTTCACCGAAAACTTCCTGATTCCGGTCGTCACCGTCGTTCGTGACCGCGAACGCTGGCCCCGGCTTGCGGAGCTGTGGGCGCTGAGCTGGGCGGGCAACCTCTTCGGCTGCGCCGTGATTGCCGCGTTGATCTCGGTGGCCGATGCAACCGGCACGACCGTGCACACGGGGTTCGCCGCCTATACGGCGCACAAACTCTCCATGTCCCCGCTGGGCACGTTCGTCTCGGCAATTCTCGCCGGCATCACCATGACGATCCTGACCTGGCTGGTCGTTGCGGTTCAGAACATGGCGGCGCGCATCGCGGCAATCCTTGCCGCCGGATACCTTCTCTACGCCGCCAACCTCGCGCACACCATCGTTGGATCAGCGGTGATCTTCGCGGGGTGGCACGAAGCCGGGCGCTCACCCGCCGAGGTGGCGGAGTGGCTCGCGCTGGCGACGACCGGCAACCTGGTGGGTGGCATCGCGCTGGTCACGGCGCTGCGAGTAGCGCAGGCCAAGGCGAAGGTCGCGTCGCGCAAGGGCGACTGATCAATTCGGCGATGTGTCCGCCGTGTCGCGCGCCGTCCAGCGATCCGCCGCTTCCGACAGCTGCGCCGGGATCGTGTCGGCTTTGACCAGAAACTCGAGCGCGCCAAGGCTCAGGCCCTGGCTGCGGAGATCCGGCTCGTCGTAGTTCGTGACGATCACGACAGGAATCGCCGATGTGGCGGGATCCGCGCGCAGCCGGCGAAGCACTTCGATGCCGGACATGTTGGGAAGGCGCAGGTCCAGGAAGATCAGGTCCGGCGACACTGCGGCCGCCTGCTGCAACCCCTGCTCGCCGTCGCCTGCCACCGTGACGAGGTAGCCGTCCAACGCCAGGCGGAAGCGATAGACCTCCGCGATGCCCTCGTCGTCTTCGATGAGCAGGATGTGTAGTTGTTCTTCCACCGGGGTGTCCTCCTGGGTCGATCGTCGGATCCCCCTCCGAGTGCGCAACGAGCTCGCCGGCTCCAGCTACGCACGACGTCGAGGTAAACGCAGAGTGAAGACGCTGCCCTTGCCGAGCTCCGAGCGCACCGTGACGTCGCCGCCCTGGGCACGCGCCAGCTGCCGCGAGAGATAGAGGCCCAGGCCTGCGCCGTCGATGGCGCGCATCTCGGCCTCCTCGCCGCGAGTGAAGGGCTCGAACAGGTGAGCGCGGTTGGTCGCCGGGATGCCGATGCCGTGGTCGCGGACGTCGAGCTCGACGTCCGTCGGGCATTCGCGCACAGTCACGACGATGTCGCCGCCGCCGGGCGAGTATTTGAGCGCATTGGAGAGCAGGTTGCCGACGATCGTCTCGACGTGGCCGCGGTCGGCCAGCGCTGTCACCGGCCGGTCCGCCTCAACGATCAGCCGTCGCGATTCGGGCACCGTCGCCGCCACCGACGCCACCACGTCCCGCACCACCTCATCGATGCGCGTTTCGGCGACGTTCGTCGGCATCTCCGACTCCTGGAGACGCGCCGCGGCGAGCATCTGATCCACCAGCTGCTTGATGCGCAGCATCTGCGATTCCATCTTCGCCGCGGTCTCGCCGACCGTTGGCCGCAAATCGCCGAGGCTCCCATCCAACATCATCGACAGGTAGCCACGAACGATGGCGATCGGTCCCCGAAGCTCGTGCGACGCAAGCTTCAGGAAGTCGGACTTCTGGCGCTCCAACGCCGCCATCCGCTCCGAGTGACGCTGCAGGCGGTCGAGCTCGGTTGCCTGCAGCTCACTCACCCGTCGCTGTGCGACGTGGCTCTGCCACACGAGCGCAGAGGAACGCGCGGACAGTCGCATGATCCACTCGTCCTGCTCTGCGAATCCACTGGTCGAGTCGTACGCGACCAGCATGCCGAGGGGACCCTCGGACGTACGCCAGGGGACCGCGAGGAGATTCTGCGTCTCGGGCAGGGCGATCGGGCACCAGGGCGGCGAGTCGCCGCCTTTCCCGCGCTGGTAGCGCAGCGCTTCGCCACCGTAGAGGAGCGACCGCAGGCCGCTGCCCATCGCGGTCGCCATCGAGACGCTCATCCCCGCGAGCTGCAGCGGGGTGAAGCCATACGCGTCCTGCTGCGCCGAGATCCGGTCCCCGTGAACGACCCAGTACGCGGCCGCACCCGCCCCTGCGAGTCCGGCCACGGTCGCAGTCATCCTGCCGAAGAAATCGGGGAGGCGATCAATCGCGGCGACGTGCTCCGAGATCAGCGTCAACGCGTCGAGCCCGCGGCGCTGCGCCGCATTCACGCCCTCGCGGAGGCGGGCATTGTGCAGGGCGAGCACCGCCAGGTTGCCGATGCCGTAGAGACGCGCGAGGTCGGACGGCCGGAACGGTTGATCCTTCTTCCTGCTGAGAATCAGCAGCGCACCGATGTCCGCGCCGAGCTTGAGCGGCACGACCGCAGTGCGTTTGATGAGAGGCAGGCTGTCGGCAAGCTCCGGGCCCAGCTCGCCCTGGCGGCCGAAGCCGCCGCCGGTGACGACTCGGGCTGTCGAAATCGCCTGCTGCAGCAGCGGCTGCGTCTGGAGGTGCGACAGCGAGTACTCCTTGCCGATGAATCTCGGCCGCCGACCCCACTCGAAACTGTCCTCGACGCGCAGCACGCCCTGATCGATGCTGGTCAACGTGCACCGGTCCGCGCCCGTCTGCTCGAGCCCGAGCCGCACCAGCCGCGACCGCAGCTCACGAGGATCGGTGATCGCAAGCAGGCTCATCGCCGCCGCCATGAGGCTCTCATCATCGGGGCGCGGCGGCCCGGGGACTTCTGTGGCGACACGGAGGGCACACATGAGCGGCGACTACAGCCCCACAACGATTGCCCGTCCGGCTCCGCGCGGCGGCGACCCGGGCGGACGTGATACTGCCGTTATCACCTTCGCTCGACAGCGTACACCATCCAGATCGCAATTGTGCAGACCGGCTCTTGGAATTCGAGAGGGGACCACGAGACCTCCGGTTCGGTTGCTTCCCTGCGGCTGAGCGGGCGTCCCTGCAGCGTCGCTATCAATCAGTATTATACTCACACTATAACTTTGGGTTGGCCCATGGAGGTGGTCACATGCCACGCCAGAACTGGAACGACAAACGCGAACGGCAGTACGAGCACGTGAAGGAAGGCCTCGAAGAGCGGGGGCGTCCCGAACCGGTTGCCAAGGAGATCGCCGCACGCGTGGTCAACAAGGAGCGCGCGCGGGCCGGTGAGGCACGCACCGCCAGCCGCACGTCGGTGGAGGACATCTCCTCGGGACGCCGCGGCGGGCTGCGATCGCACAAGGGTCCCGGCGGACGGACCGTCGCCCAGTTGCGCAACGAGGCGCGCCAGCGTGGGCTTCGCGGGTACTCGAGGATGCGCAAGGCCGAGCTCGAGCGGCACGTGGGTCGTTAGCTCGACGCGGTCAGTGAAACCTGCCAAGCGCAAGGTCAAGGTCTCCGAGCGTTCGCGCCAGGATCCGCTGCGGCGTGTGGTCGACCGGCACCTGCCGCGCGCCAAGCCGGCGAAAGCCGCACCGCGTGCTCGGAGAAGACGAAAGGACGCGAGAAGCGCCGGCTCGCAGCACGCGCAATTCGCATTGCGCTTGCTCCGAACGTTGGGGCCGGGCGTCATCACCGGCGCCAGCGATGACGACCCAAGCGGGATCGCAACCTACTCGCAAGCCGGAAGTCAGTTCGGCTTCGCGACCCTGTGGACCGCGCTGCTCACCTTCCCCTTCATGCTGGCGGTTCAGGACACGTGCGCGCGCATCGCTCTGTACACGGGCGCCGGTCTCGCCACCAATCTCCGGCGCCGCTTCCCGACATCACTGGTGGCGCTCTGCGTGCTTGCGCTCGTCATCGCGAACACCATCAATCTCGGCGCCGACATTCAGGCTGTTGCGGTCGGCGTCTCGCTGCTGACCAATGGCGTCGTGCAGCCCGGCTGGCTGGTGGCTCCGGTGACGGCAGGCCTGCTCGCCATGTTGGTGCGTCTGAAGTACGCGTCCGTCGTTCGCATCTTCAAGCTGCTGACACTGGCGCTCTTCGCCTACGTCGCGACCGCCGTCATCGTGCGGCCACCTGTGCTGACCACCCTGCACGCCACGTTCGTGCCGCATGTGGAGCTCACCGGCAGCTTCATCGGCATCATCGTGGCGATCTTCGGCACCACCATCTCGCCCTACCTCTTCTTCTGGCAGGCATCGTCCGAGGTTGACCAGCTGCGGGAGAAGGCGACGACCTCACACCGCACCACGCCGTCGCAACGCGCCGTGCGCGCTTCGCGAGCAGACGTCCTCGTCGGGATGCTGTTCTCTCAGGTGGTGATGTACTGCATCATCCTGGCGACGGCGGCCGTGCTCCATGGCCACGGGACGACCGTCCAGTCGGCGACGCAGGCGGCGAAAGCGCTCGCCCCCGTGGCCGGAAGCTTCGCGTCTGTCATCTTCGCCGTCGGTCTGGTGGGAGCCGGATTCCTGGCAATCCCGGTGCTGGCCGGCTCTGCGGCGTACGCAGTCGAGGAGTTCCTCGGCCTGCGTGGCTCACTTCGCGACACCGCCCGGCAGAGCCCGACGCTGTATGCCGTCATGGGCGCGGCGATGGCCGGCGGCCTGACCCTCACCGTGCTGCACATCAACCCGATCCAGGCGCTCGTCGTCACCGCGATCGTCAATGGAGTTGCCGCCCCTCCGATCCTCGCGCTGATCGCGATCCTCGCGAGGGACGCGAAGGTCATGGGTGATCAGCGCAGCGGCACGCTCCGCCATCTCCTGCTGTGGACCATCACCGTCGTCATGACCGTTGCCGCGGTCGCGCTCGTGGTCACGACGATCTGGGCCTCGTGAGCACGGCGCCCCGGCGTCAGCTCGACGGGCCGTCCGTCTCGCCTGAGAGCTCCGAGAGGAATCGATAGCCGCCGCCCCGCACGGTTGCGATCACCGACTGTCGCTCGCCACCGAACTTCCGGCGCAGCCGCGAGATGTACACGGCCAACTCCGCGCGGCGCTGGACACCGCCACCCCAGAGACGGTCGACGAGCTCCTCGTAGCCGAGCGTGCGACCTCGTGAGCGCACCAGGATGTGCAGCAGGCGCCACTCGGTGTCGGTGAGCAGCTGCGCGCGCCCGCCGGCGTCGATGATCGACCTGCGCGTCCACCGCACTCGTGCCACCGGCGCGGGCGGCGGCGACGGCTGCGCCGCTGCCGCGTCGGCGGCGTCGTCGAGGAGGGCGTTGAAGCCGTCCATCGCGATCGTCATGCGGATCGAGGCTGCGGCGGACGCGGCGAGCGCGGCATCGGCCCGCCGCAGCACCCCGGAGAGGCGCTCGGATTTCCCGTCAACCATCCGTTCGAGTCTAGCGACGCGAGACACATTTCCTTAACAAGCGTTTTAAAATGGTCGCGCGGGCTTGCGCCACGGCGCC
>JAFALX010000274.1 GCA_019234035.1 Candidatus Dormiibacterota bacterium
CCGGCGCGAAGCAGTCGTGCCCGCAGCGGCAAGATTGTCTCGAGAGGGGCGTCCCTGATGGTGACGCCGGAAGCGACGCGCGCCGCCTCGTCAGCCGGCAACGCTTGCCGGCACCACCCGGATCACGTCGAGCGCGGCCGCGGCCACGCCGTCGCGGTCCAGGCCGAACTGCGCCAGGAGTGACGATGGGTCGCCGTGCTCGATGAACCGGTCCGGCAGGCCGAGGCGCCGCACCGGCACGGTGACGCCGGCCTCCTCGAGCAGCTCGCACACCGCGCTGCCGAGCCCGCCCACGGCGGTGCCGTCCTCGACGGTGCACACGCCGCGGTAGCGCGCGGCCAGTTCGGCGATGTCCGCATCGAGTGGCTTGACGAAGCGCGCATCGAACACGGTGGCGGACACGCCCTGGGCGCCGAGCCGCTCCGCGGCGGCCAGGGCTACGGCCACCATCTTCCCCGCCGCCACCAGCAGCACGTCGCCGCCCTCGCGGAGCACGGCACCGCGACCGATCTCGATGGGCGGGCTGGCCCACGCGGCGGACTTGGGGGCGCTGCCCTTGGGGTAGCGGAGCGCAAAGGGCGCGCCCAGCTCGAACCCCGCCGCGAGCATGTGGCTCAGGTCCTCGGGCGAGCTCGGCGCGGCCACCACCATGCCGGGAATCGTGCGCAGGTAGGCGAGGTCGAGCGCGCCGTGGTGCGACGGGCCGTCCGGTCCGGTGATACCCGCGCGGTCGAGCACGAAGATCACGGGCAGCCTGTGCAGCGCGACGTCGCACGCCACCTGGTCGAACGCGCGCTGCAGGAACGTGCTGTAGATGCACACGACCGGCCGCATCCCCCTGAGTGCGAGGCCGGCGGCGAAGGTGACGGCGTGCTGCTCGGCGATGCCCACGTCGAAGAAGCGGTCCGGGAACTGCTCGGCGAAGTTCAGCAGCCCGGTCGACGACGCCATCGCGGCGGTGATCGCGACCACGCGCGGGTCGCGCGCAGCCAGCTCACACAGCGCCTCGCCGAACACGTCGGTCCAGGAGACCTTCGGTGTGGGGAAGATGCCGTTGTCCGGGTCGAACGCGGACACGCCATGGAACTTGTCGAGCTTGTCCGCAACTGCGGGGCCGTACCCGTGGCCCTTGTTTGTGACGATGTGGACCACAACAGGACCGGGAATGCGGGTCGCGTCGCGCAGCGCCTTCTCCACGGCGGCGATATCGTGCCCGTCGATCGGGCCGCCGTACTTGAGGCCGAGCGTCTCGAAGATCGAGATCGGCGCCACCAGCTGCTTCAGCGAGTTCTTCATACGCCGCGCCGTCTCGTACGCGGAGTGGCCCACCGCAGGGAGCGCGCGGAGCGCCTGTCCGGCGACGTCCTTTGCCGCCTCGTACTTCGGCGACAGGCGCAGCTGCCCCAGGTTCTCGGCGATGCCGCCCACCGTCGGCGCGTAGCTGCGGCCGTTGTCGTTGAGGATGATCACCATGTCCGGCGCGAGCTGGCCGATGTTGTTGAGCGCTTCGTACGCCATGCCCCCGGTGAGCGAGCCGTCGCCGATGATGCAGACGACCTTGCCGGGCTCCCCGCGCAGCCGGCGCGCGGTGGCGATGCCGAGCGCGTAGCTCAGGCCCGTCGACGCGTGCGAGTTCTCGATGACGTCGTGCTCGGATTCGGTGCGCGAGGGGTAGCCGGACAGCCCGCCCTGCTGGCGCAGCGTGTCGAACTGTTCCAGGCGCCCGGTGATCATCTTGTGCACGTAGGCCTGGTGACCCGTGTCGAAGACGATCGTGTCTCGAGGGCTGTCGAAGACGCGATGCAGCGCCAGCGTCAGCTCGACCACTCCGAGGTTCGGCCCCAGGTGGCCTCCCGTGCGCGATACGGCGCTGACGAGGAACTCGCGGATCTCCTCCGCGAGGCGGTCCAGGTCGTCAGGACCGAGGCCGCGAACGTCGTCGGGACCGGAGATCTCTTCCAGGAGCATGCGATCGAGTTTAGTCACGGCCTCTGGGGCGGTGTGTACAAGGCCCGGCACCCCTCGTGGCGGTCATGATGTAGCAGTCATGGCTCCGGCACCGGCGCGCGAGGCCCTCCTGGCCGTGGCTCAAAGCGGGGGAGACGTGGCCGAGGGGGCGCTGTGGCTGGCCGCCGAGGACTGCCCCGGCGTTGAGCCGGCTCCGTGGCTGGAGCGAATCGATGAGCTCGCGGGTGAGCTGCGCACGCGCTGCGGCATCCGCGGCTGCAAACCCGCCGATGCGCCGCTCGTCGCCGCCCTCCTGCGCGACCGCTTGCGGCTCCGGGGTGCCGGAGGCGGCGACCCCCGCTGGCACTACCTGCACACAGTGCTGCAGAGCGGCGCCGGGATCCCGATCGCCTGCTCTGCCATCTGGATCGCCGTCGGGCGGCGCGCCGCCATCCCGATCGAGGGTGTGAACACCCCGGGACACTTCCTGGTTCGGGTGCAGAGCCTCCTGTTCGACACGACCGCCGGCGGCGAGCCGCTCGACACCGAGAGCACGCGCGAGCTTGTGTCCGCCGCGACTGGGCGCCGTCTCGACCGGCTCGAACCGAGCTGGCTGGCGGCGGCGAGCACGCGCGACATCCTCGTGCGCATGTCGCGCAATCTGCGCGGCTGCTACACGTGCCGCGAGGACTGGCCGCTCGCGCTCCGCGCAGCGGATCGCTGTGTCGACCTGCTGCCGGATGACCCCCACGAGCGACGCGACCGCGGCCTGCTGCTGTGGCGCCTCGGCCGGTCGAGCGAGGCGCTGCTGGACCTTCGTTCATACCTGGACGCGGCGCCGGATGACGCGCCCGACCGCGAATCGCTCGCGGAAATCGCGGGTAGGCTGCGCGCCTTCATGAACTGACGCCACGTGTGGCTGGTCGGCGCGAACCACGTATCCGCTCCGCTCAGACAGTCCTCGCCGAGCTCCGCTCGGCTGCGGAACTCGCCGCGGACACGTGGCCCGCGCCGACCAGCGACGCCTCAGCTCACTCCGATGATGACGGCGCGCAGCCTGAAGACCCGGCTTAGGTCGCTCCGATGATGAAGGCGAGCAGCCAGACCAGGCCGACGACGATCAGCACCGCGAACGGCATCATCGCGAACACGACGAACGAGAACACGAGGCGTTCGTCGGGGATGCGCTCCGGGGCGCGGATCCGCACTCGCGCGTCACGCAGGTACCACAGAACCCCGCCGATGATGAACCCGAGCAACAGGAAGAAGATCCCTGCGAACGCGCTCCCCAGGCCGACGCGCGGCGGCGCCAGCGTAAAGCGCCAGATGAGGCCGAACGAGAGTGCCAGCAGTCCGCACGAGATGAACCGCAGAAGGATCGGGATCGGGCTGATCTTCGCGGAGCCGGCAGGCGGTTGCTCCGATATCGCCATTCGATCCGAGTATAGGGACGGGCACACGCCGCCTAGACTGAGGTGCGATGTCTCCCGAGCAGACGCTGCCGCGGTTCGACCTGCCGACCAGTGGTGACGGCCACCTCAGCAACGCGGACCTCATCGGCCGCCACACGGTCCTGTACTTCTATCCCAAGGACGACACCCCGGGCTGCACGCTCGAGGGCAACGAGTTCACAGCGCTCTATCCGAAGTTTCAGGAACTCCAGGTCAGCGTGTTCGGCGTGTCGCCTGACTCGGCGCTGAGCCACGTGAAGTTCATCCAGAAGTGCTCGCTCGGCATCCCGCTGGTCAGCGACCCAGATCATGTGCTCATCGGGGCGCTCGGGCTCTGGGTCGAGAAGAAGTACATGGGGCGAACCTACAAGGGCGTGCAGCGCAGCACGTTCCTGATCGGACCCGACGGCACCATCGTCAAGGAGTGGCGCAGCGTGAAGGCGCCCGGTCACGCTGCCGAGGTGCTCGAGGCTGTCGCCGGCGCCGCGTAGTCGCGCCCGCGGCGGCGCAGCGAAACTCCTCGACCGGCTGCTGGAGCGTCGCGTCATCTTCGTCGGCGGCAAGGGGGGCACGGGCAAGAGCACGATGGCCGCAGCGCTCGCACTGCTCGCCGCGCGCGCGCGCAAGCGAGTGCTGACCGTCGATGTCGATGCCAAGGGCGACCTGGCGGGCGCGCTCGGTTCACATCCCGTCGGGTTCCAGCCGCACACCGTGCAGCCCGGGGTGTGGTCGCTGCGCCTGCAGCCGGAGGAGGCGTTCCAGGAGTACCTGCGCCTGTACTTCAAGGTGCCCCGGTTCGCGCGCCTGACACCGCTCGCGCACGTGTTCGACTTCATCGCGACGGGGGTTCCCGGGCCGCGCGACATGCTGGTGGTCGGCAAGATCGCGTACGAGCAGCGGCGGCGCCAGAGCAACGGCAATCCGATGTGGGACCTGATCATCGTCGACAGCGCGGCGAGCGGGCAGATGGTGTCCCACCTCGCCGCGGCGCACAACATGCTCACGCTCGTGCGCGGCGGACTCATCCGCGGTCAGGTGGAGTGGATCGACGAGATGGTGCGCGACCACGACCGCAGCACCGTGGTGCTCTGCGCGCTGCCGCAGGAGATGGCCGTCGTCGAGGCGATCGAGCTGTACCACCGGCTCATCGATGAGGTCGGCGTGGCCGTCGACGTGTGTCTGCTCAATCAGATGATCACGACCTCAGTCAGCGCGCCGCAGCGACGGCTCGTCGCCGCGATGACCGAGGAGTCCCATCGCGAGGCGGTGGTACAGCGCTTGGGCGGGCCGCCCGAGCCGCTCGGTCTCGCGCTCGACCTCTCGGCACGCCTGTACAGCAGCGGGCGCGAGCGCGAGAAGGAGCTCGTCGCCGGGCTGCCGGTGCCGGTGGTCGAGGTGCCGCTCACCGTGGCGCGTCCGGGGCTCGCAACCACCCGCGTGGTCGCCGACGCGCTGGCAGAGGCGCTGTCGTGAGCACTGTCGAGCGGCGGCGCAGCGAGCGTCGCGGCACCGGGCGGCGGGGCATCACGGTGTTCGAGCTGGGCAACCGCTTGCGCGAGCTCGAGGTGATCGTGTGCGCCGGCAGTGGCGGCGTCGGCAAGACGACAATCAGTGCCGCGCTGGCCATGGCGGTCGCGGCGGCGGGCGACAAACGTGTCCTCGTGCTCACGGTCGACCCCGCGCGGCGCCTGGCAACAGCGCTCGGACTGCAGGGGCTCGGTGCCGACCCGGTCGAGGTGCCGCGGCAGCGCCTGCGCGACGCCGGCCTGCCCGCGCGCGGTCACCTTGTTGCGGCCCAACTTGACATGAAGTCGGCGTGGGACCGCCTCATCGAACGCTTCGCGCCCGACGCCAAGACCGCGCAGCGCATTCTCGCCAACCCCTTCTATCAGCGGATCAGTGACGCATTTGTCGGATCGCAGGAGTACGCGGCGATGGACACGCTGTACGAGCTCCACCAGGAGGGCGAATACGACTGCGTCGTCGTCGACACGCCGCCGTCGCGCAACGCGCTCGACTTTCTCGAGGCGCCCAACCGGCTCTCCGATTACGTCGGCGCGCGTCTGCTTTCGTGGCTAGCGGGTCCGTCCGGCATCGGGCTGCGCGCGATGAACTTCGCCGCAGCGCCCTTTCTGCGCCTCGCGGATCGTCTGATCGGTGGCGAGCTGCTCGCCGAGGTGTCGGATTTCGTCCGCCAGCTGCAGCTGCTGTATGGCGGAGTGCAGCGGCGTGCGCGTGACGTGTACCGGTTGCTGCGCAGCCCTGCCGTCGGCTTTGTCGTTGTCACCACGCTCGATGCCGCGCCGTTTGCGGAGGCGGAGTTCTTCGCGACCAAGCTGCGCGAGTTCTCGATGCCGCTGCGAGGCGTCGTCGTCAACCGGGTCCTGCCCGACGACCTGCGCGACGCCGGCGCGGCACAGGCGGCGATGGCGCTCGAAGAGGATCCCAGCGTGGTGCCCTGGCTGTCAGAGCACTTGGGCTATCGAGTCGCACCCGACGTCGCGCACTCGGTGGGCGGCGTCTACCAGACGCTGCATACGCTGGCGTTGCGCGACGCGCGCCAGCTCGCGCGCCTGCAGAGACTCGGCGAGGTGCCGGTGTCGCGCGTGCCACTGTTCACCGACGACGACGTGTCCGAGCTGCAGGGATTGGTCCGCATCGCCGGACTCCTGTGAGTGCCCGCGACCTGCCCGAGCTCATGGTCGACGGCGCCGCTGCGTGGCGATCCTGGCTGCAACGTCATGCCGCCGGTTCGTCGGGCGTTGTGCTCGTGCTTGCCAGGAAGGGCACCGTGACGCCCACATCCCTCACGCACGAGCACGCACTCGAAGAGGCGTTGTGTCACGGCTGGATCGATGGCCGGCTGGAGCGCCGCGACGACGTCACGTACCGGCAGCGCTTCACCCCCCGGCGTGAGGCGAGCGCCTGGTCGAAGCGCAATGTCGAGCTGGCGGAAGAGCTCATCCGGCAAGGCCGGATGCAGCCCGCCGGACTGGCTGCTGTCGAGGCGGCCAGGGCCGACGGTCGCTGGCACGCCGCGTACGCGGGCAGCCGTGGCATCGATGTGCCTGAGGACCTTGCGACCGCCCTTCGCCAGCGGCCCGGTGCGCAAGCGGTGTTCGACGGTCTGAGCCGCAGAAACCGCTACGCCGTCCTGTACCGCGTCACGACGGCCACGAGCGAGGGTGCGCGCGCCCGGCGGGTGAGCAAGCTCGCCGACATGCTCGCCCGTGGCGAGACCATTCATCCACAAGGTCCTCAGACAAGGCGCTGACGCCCCTGCGCCGGACCTACCGCAGCGTCGAGCGGATCAGATCCCCGGCGGGTCGCAACACACGCACACGGCGGGTGCGTTCAGCGGTGCGCTCGCCCGTCGCCTCGATCACCGGCGCTGCGTCGACTGCGCCGAGACTCACGACGGACACGTCGGTGATGCCGGCGATCTCGCGAAGCTGCGACGCCACGCGCGGGTCGGCTGCGGTGAGCAACACCTGTTGATGTGCTGACAGCTCATGCACGAAGCGCAGCATTGTCTCGCGGCGGTGCGGATCCGATGTAAGCAGCGGCTCGTCGAGCAGCAGCGGCACTGGCTCGACGCCCGCGCTCAGCGCCTCGGCAAGCGCGATGCGCAGCAGCAGCGAGACCTGGTCGCGTGTGCCGTGTGACGCATGATCGAGCGGAAGCATCTCGGGACGGTCCTCGCTCAAGAGCGCGACCGCGAAGTGCTCGGTGTCGACGTTGACCTCGCGATAACGTTCGTCGGTCAGCAGCGACAGGCGGTCGGTGATGGCAGCCGCCAGCTGCGGTGCGAGGTCGCGATGGGTGCGCCGCGACGCCTGCTCGATGAGGTGAATCGCGAGTGCGAGCGAGTCGCGCCGGTGCAGCGCGAGGTCACGCTCGGCTTCCGCGGCGGCGCGCTCGTCCTCGAGGTCGGTGAGGTCTGGCAACGTCTCGAGCACGACGAGCAGGCGCGCGCGCAGCTCCCGTGCCTGCTCGCCGGCGGAGATCGCCGTCTGCCGTGCGTGCTCCGCCTCGCGCTCGAGCTTCTGCAGCTCTGCGGCGCCCAGCGGCTCGCGCGCAACCTCGGTGCCGGTCTCGCCGCGGCGGAACAGCTCCTCCCAGAGCTGCTCCAGAAGCCGGCGAAGGTCGGCCTCGGCGCCGATGGCCCACTGCCGACGCTGCACCTCGGCGAGCGCCGACGTGGCGGCGTCATGCCGGCGCCGGGCTTCCGAAGCCTCGTGCACCGCCGTGACGGAGGCAGCAGGCCCTTCGCCCGGCTCCATTCCCACGCTGGCCAGCAGCTGCACCAGCCGGCGCTCCAGCGCCTGGACGGCGTCTGCGCGGCGCGAGGCCTCCTCCTCGAGCGCGGTGAGGGTCTGCTCCTGGACCTCGAGGGTGCCGTCCTCCTGCTCGAGCTCGCGCCGGCGGCGGTGCAGCGCGCCGAGCTCGCCGACACGCGTCAGCGATGCACGCGCCTGCTTGAGCAACGTCTCCGTCGAACCCGCGCGCACCGGTTCCGGCGCCACGCCGGCTGCACTTGCGGCGAGTGCCGCGCAGCGGCCGGCCAGTGCCGACGCCGTCGCCTGCAATGCCGCGAGCTCCGCCCCCCTGCTCTCGCGGCGCGCCTCCTCGCGGTATAGCGCCGTCTGCAGTGCGTCGAGGGTCGGCAGGCGCTGCGCCAGCTGTTCCAGCGACGCGTCGTCGAGCCCGAGGTCTCTGCCGATCTGGCGAAGCCGTTCGGCCGCAGGGGAGACGCCGCGGTTGACCATGAGTGCGGTGACGGTCGCTGCCAGCGCGGCGACCACCCCGGCGAGGATCACGACGAGAGCGAGCTCGGAGTGATGCTCACCGACCAGCACGGCGCCGGCCGCCGCGGCGGCGACGACGATCGCCGCTGCAATGGCCGACCACCAGGATCGCCAGCCCCAGCCGGCTCCGCGTCCGTCGCGAAGCAGGGCCGCCATCGCGGGGACGGCTTCAGCCGGGATCGAGCTCAGCCCGGTCCCGGCGATCTCGCGGCGCAGCGCTTCCATGCGGGAGTCCGCGCCCGCATCATTCTTGGTCGCGGCGCACGCCGCCTCGAGTGCTGCCACCTCGCCCTCGAGGCGAGCGGCGCCCGCGATGGCTTCGGCATCGACCGGCGGCGCGGTGTCGACCACCTGCAGCCCGGCTTCGATCTCGCCGCGCCGCCGGCGCAGCGCCGCAAGCCTGTCCTGCGCTGCGTGCCAGCGCGCGGACGCCTCCGCGGACGAGGCGGCGACCTGGTTCAGCTCGCCACCGAGGCGCGTGACCTGTTCCTCGAGATCGAGCGGGAAGGTCGCGAACCGCGCGGTCTCCTCGACGGTGGCGACCAGCTCTGCGGCATCCGAGCCTGCGGTGCCCAGATGCTGCAGACGCGACTCGATGTCGGCGATGCGCCCACGCAGCCACTTGCGTTCCGCGTCGAGCCGCCGGTCCGCCGCCTCGGCGGCCGCCGCCTCCAGGTCGCGAAGGCGCGCCCGCTCGGACGACACCGCTGCGGACTGGCGCGTGGCCTCGTCGAGTCGCAAGGTGAGGTCGCGAAGCCGGAGGGTTGCGACGCCGAGCTGGCTGCCGGCGCGGCGTTCGGTGCCGACCCGCTGCTGCGCCGCGCGCAGACGGGCAAGCGCGTCGGCCGCCGTCATGCCCTGGCCGGTGTCCGCGAGCCGTTCGATCGCCTGCTGCACGTCCTTGACGCGGCCGCCAGGCCCGTCGGCGGCCGCCAGACCGAGGCCGTCGTCCCCCAGCCACGCCGTGGCGCAGAACACCGCCTCCTCGAGCCCGAGGTGGAAGCGTCCCGGGGTGACGGCGCGGCCGCGGCGAAGCTCGTCGGTGAGCTCGGATCCGCCCAGCTCCAGCACCTGCACCGGCTGCTCCCGCACGTCGAGCCGGCGCGCGACGCGGATGCGGCGACCGTCGTCGAGCGTGTAGGTGAGGGCAACGCCATACGGGCCGGGACGCCATGGCGTCCAGCGCACCCAGTCGCTCCTGTCCACCGGGCGTCCCTGGCCGCCGGCGTCCATGCCGTACAGCGCCGCGCGGATGGCACGGTGCAGCGTCGACTTTCCCGATTCGTTGTCGCCCAGCACCACGGTCAGCCGCGGGTGGAAGTCCACGGTCAGGTCCTTGAGGCTGCCGAAGCCGGCGATCTCGAGGCGATCGACTCTCATCGAAGCCCGACCTCCGCGCCGGCGAGCGCCTCCAGTCCGTATCGGAGCGCGTCGTCGATGATTGCCAGCTCGTCCGGCCCGGCCTGGGAGCGCGCCGCCTGGATGCTGCGCACGAAGGCGCCGCGCGTCGACCGTTCGCGGGCGGCCGCGTCGAGGTTGATTGCCGGCAGCGTCAGGTCACGCACCTGGACGACCGGAAGCCCCGTGCGATCACGAAGGTCCGTCTCGAGCCCCGCCGCGTCGATCGAGAGACTGCAGTCGACAGTCCCGGTGAGGTCGAGGCGCAGAAGCGTCCGCTCCACCGAAGGAGCGGCGAGACGGAGTGCGTGTGTCGCGGCCTCCGCGACGCCCGATGTCGAGCTGAGGGCGGAGACATCGCACGTCGTGTTGACCGCCGTCCACGAGTTGCTGTCGATGGGGGTGCAGCTGACGGTTCCCGTGGTCTCGATCTCCACGAACACCGGCCCGCGGCCGCCCGTCTCGTCGAAGGTCAGCGGCTCGGGCGAGCCGGGATATACCAGACCTGCCGAGGTGTCGACGCGGCGGCGGTGATAGTGACCGCACAGAGCCAGGAGGAAGCCGCGCTCGTGGATCTGCTCGGCGCGGAACGGCCCGTGCACGCCCTTGCCCTCCGGCCGTGAGCCGAGCTCGGCGCCGTGGAACAGCGCCAGGTGCACCCCCGGCGTGCGCGTGACGTCCTTGTCCAGGGGATTGCCCATCCACGACGGCTCACGGTGGCCGAGGCCCCAAAGCGTGAGCCCGTCCTCCAGCGCGACGCCGGTGAGGCGGGGCTCGGTGAAGATGTGCACGTTCGGCGGCCACTCGACGCGGCGGTACAGCGACTCGGGCAGCAGCGCGTCGTGGTTGCCCGGCGCGATGAACACCTGGATGGGGCGCCATGCCTCGAACGTCTCCTGGAGGAAACGCTCGGTGTCGACACCCGACCGTTCGTGCTCGTACAGGTCGCCGCAGATCGTCACCGCCTGGCATTGCTCTTTCCAGGCGCGTTCACCGACCGCCTGCAGCGCCTGGCGGAGGCCGGCGCGGCGCTGGCGTGCGAGCTCACCGTTGCAACCGTTGCCGGCGAAAGCCCGGTCGAGATGCAGGTCGGCAGTGTGGAGCAAGCGGTACGTCAAGGGGTGCTCCAGCTGGGACGAACGTGGGTTCGGCGAACGAATGTAACACATGCGGGGGCAGGCCCCCGCAGACCCTTCGATTTCCTTCCGGAATAGTTATACTGTCGAACTGTTCGATGGACGAAATTGGTGCGGAGATGGGTGCGAAGCAGGTGGTGAGCGATGTCGTCGCCGAGAGCGCGCTCGCCGCTGAGGAGCGCCGGGCGGCGCTCGCCGGGGAGCTCGTCGCGGTGTTCGGCGCGCTGGCGCGCCGGTTTCGCACGGCGATTCCCGACGCCCTCGAGGCGGAGCTGGGCACCGTCACGCCGCATCAGCTCGAGGCCCTGCACGTGCTGCTGCAGACGAGCGAGGGTGGCACAGCCGGGCTCACGATGAATGAGCTCGCTCGCCTGCAGGGGTGTGCGCTCAGCAGCGCATCAGCGCTCGTCGACCGTCTCCTGCGCGAGGGACTGGTCGAGCGCGTGTCGGACGCGGCCGACCGGCGCGTGGTTCGCGTCGTCCCGACCGCGAAGGGCGATGCGTTCTGCAGGCAGTTCGCACAGGCCAAGCGCAGCGTCGCGCTGCAGATCGTGTGTCAGCTGACCGGAGAGGAGATGGAGACGCTGATCGCGCTGATGCGGAAGGCGACGAGCGGCGCCACGCGCCCGGGCTCGGAGGTGGTGCATGGCTGACGTCCTGACTCCGGAGCAGCTCGTGCAGACGGCGCCGGACGACCACGTCGAGGTTGAGGTACCGCGTCGCGGGCGGTTCGACTACAAGTGGGTGGCGCTCGCGGTCGTGCTCTGCGGCACGATC
>JAFALX010000054.1 GCA_019234035.1 Candidatus Dormiibacterota bacterium
TCCTAGCGCGCTGTCCGGCCGCCGGCGGTGGCAGAGGACGGTACGAAGATGCGGGCCGGTTCGGTCACGGGCAAACCGTCAACTCGCCGCCCAGATGTCCTCGCTGACCGTGAAGCTTTGCGCCAGCTCCTGCAGGAACGAGCGCACGCTGGACTCGGCGATGCGATGCAGGCCGAAGCGGTCGAGGGCGTCGCCGAGCGCACCCAGTGGCGGCTCGTACTGACCCCAGATGCTCACCACGGTCTCGGCGCCGCCGATCGCCGCGACCTCGATGTCGCCGGAGAACATCGGGAACAGCGCGGAGACGCCGGTGGCGCGCCACGTGAGCGGGATCAGGGTTGCGCCGGCTCTCGCCACCGGATGGCCGACCTCGACGACGACGCTCTTTGTCAGAGCGCCGTGCGTGCCGTGCGGGCCGAGCCTCACGCGCAGGGCATCTCCCTGCTCGGCCGCGTGGTTGGCCATGGATTCGAGCCATGCATTCGGGGCGCCGACAAGCCGGGCGCGCACCACCCCCGCCGGGACGTCGATGTAGGCGAAGTCGTGAACCAGCATGTCGTGGTCTCCGTGATGCGGAACGGTGAGCAGATCTTCGCCGCCACGCGCTGCGCGATCCAGGGCCAAAGGTCATCGACCGAGGTGACACGCGGCACTGGGCGCCGGCGGGTTCTTTTTTGCTTTCGAGCGGCCGCGCGCGCGGCTCGCGTGTGGCTTATTTGACAGCCGTGCGCCGATACCCGTGCCGGTGTAAGGTTTCGCGCGTGGGTGGTCCCGGGGAGGCTAACGCGAGGGGTACCAGGGCGCGCCGAGGAGGTATGCGGCGCCACGGAGGTAACACGTGAGCTCTGCGCCGCCGGCTCCTCGAACCCGCTCCCTTGAGGAGCGTGTTCGCAGCCTTTCCTTCTGGCTCGGCGCCGCCGCCGTGGCAGCGGGTGTGTGCCTGCATCTGCCCATGTTCTTCGGATCGGCGTCGATGCACTACCTGCTCTCCGGCATGCCGATCGACGCCCTCATGGTCATCGGCATGGTGCTCATCGGCGCCGGGCTCGTTGCGGTGGTGTTCGGGCTCCTGCCGACGCACGAGGAGCGCCGCCGACGCACGCAGCAGGACGTGAGCGTCACCGCGCTGGACGACACCAAGCTCAGCCGCACGCACCTCTTGCTGGTCCTGACGCTCGTGGTCGCCATCGCTATCGACACTATGAAGCCGTTCACGTTCACCTTCATCCTTCCCGGTGTCGCGTCCGAGTACCACCTCTCGTCGCCGGGCCACAAGGTGCCCGGTGCGCTGCCGGTCGCGCTCTACCCCTTTGTGGCCATCATCGGGACGGTCATCGGGTCACTGCTCTGGGGTTACGCCGCGGATCGTCTCGGCCGGCGGACGGCCATCCTCATGGCGGCGATCCTGTTCATGTCGACGGCCATCTGCGGGGCGATGCCCGCGTTCGAGCTGAATCTCGTGATGTGCTTCTTCATGGGCGTCAGCGCCGGCGGCCTGCTGCCCGTTGCGTACGCGCTCCTCACCGAGACGACACCGGCGAGGAATCGCGGTCAGCTCGTGGTGCTGGTCGCAGGGATCGGCACCGGAGTCGGGTTCGCCCTGACCGGTGCGCTTGCCGGCTGGCTGATCCCGATGTTCAGCTGGCGCATCATGTGGTTCTTCGGGCTGCCCACGGGCGGGCTCGTGATCCTCATGAGCCGCTATCTGCCCGAGTCGCCGCGCTTTCTCATCGAGAATGGCCGCGCCGAGGAGGCCAGGCGCGTGATGGCACGCTTCGGCGTGCGTCTCGTCGCGAACGACGAGGCCGCCGCGGTCCCGCGGGCGGCGCCGCGCACGTCGCTGCTCGGCCTATCCCGGCAGCGCGTCATCGCCATCACGGTGGCGCTGACGCTCTATGGGCTGGCGTGGGGTGTGGTCAACTTCGGCTTCCTGACGTGGCTGCCCACCGACGTCACCCGGCACGGTCAGAGCATTGCGCATGTCAGCGGCCTCATCACCGACGCGTCGCTGTTCTCCCTGCCCGGCTGCGTCGTCGTGTCCTTTCTGTACGGCCGCTGGAGCTCGAAGTGGACGATGGTGTTGGTGGCGGCGCTGAGCGCAATCGCCCTCATCGGATTTGCCCTCGCCGGCGAGGGCGTGGCCCGGAACACCGCCGCGTTCGTGGCACTGCTGGTGTGTCTCCTGATCGCCTTCTGGGGCGTCATCTCCGTGCTCTCCCCTTACAGCGCCGAGGTGTATCCGACCCGGCTGCGCGCCCGCGGCGCCGGCCTCGCGGCCGGCGCGAGCAAACTCGGCGGCGTCATCGCGCTGGGGATGGCCGTCAGCGGCATCGCGCCTCCGGCGCTTGGCGGCGCCGCGGGACTGTGCGCCGGCGCCATGGGCATCGCGGCGGTCGCTATCGGTGCCACCGGCATCGAGACACGGCGGCGCCGCCTCGAGGACATCGTCGCCGAACCTGTGACGGCGGCCCCGCTGGCCGTATAGCGTCGTGAGCCCAGACGGCGCGCCGGCTCCATCGTCGCCAACCGTTGCCGCACCGCAGGCACCGGCGCCCGAGCCACCCGCGGCATCCAGTAGCTGGTTGCACACGAGGGCGGCGCGCCGCGCCGGTGGTGCCGCCCTCGTCATCGGTGTCGTGGCGAGCGCCATCTACGGCGCCAACCTGTTCGGCATCCGCGACCGCATCGTCCCGGTGCCCAAGATCCCGACGCCGTCGGCGCACGGCGTGCCGTCCGGACCCAACGGTCAGGCCGTGCTCGCGTCCGAGCCGTGGTGGCAGAACGTCACGACGCTGCAGGGCAGCGGCGATTCGTCGGAGTCGGTGACGATCGCCGGCGGTGCGCTGCAGTGGCGCGTGGACTGGAGCTGTGACACCGGACATCTCGCAGTCACCGGTCATCCGGCGGCCCCCTCGCAGATCGTCGACTCTGCGTGTTCGGGGAAGGGCGAGTCCATCGTCGTCAGCACCGGGACCGTCGCGTTGCACGTCTCGGCCGGCGGGCCCTGGCAGCTCCGCATCGATCAGCAGGTCGACATCCCGCTGCAGCAGACCCCGCTTCCCGAGATGACGGCGTCTGGCGCATCGGTGGTCTCGACCGGGACGTTTTATGCAGTGGATCAGAACGGCCACGGGACGGTGACCATCTACCGCCTTGCCGACGGGAGCTACGCGCTGCGGCTCGACAACTTCTTCGTCAGCCCCAACACCGGCCTGCAGATCCAGCTGAGCTCGGCTGCAGCACCGCACAGCGATTCCGACGTGTCCGATTCGCAGATCGCCGTCGTAGCAGACCTCAACCAAACAGCGGGGTCGATGAATTTCGCGGTTCCTGCGAGCGTCGATCCGACGAAGCTCCGTTCGGTTGCGATCTGGTGCATCAACCTGCGCACCGTGTACTCGGCCGCCACACTGTCGGCGCCATGAGCTCGCCAGCGATCGCCATCCCCGCGCGCATCCCGGCGCCGCCGCGCGAGGCGACCGTGTTCGGCAAGCGCGTCAAGGTCCTGCTCCCGAAGCGCAGCGACCCGCGC
>JAFALX010000151.1 GCA_019234035.1 Candidatus Dormiibacterota bacterium
CTCGTCGATCTCCACCAGCCGCGCCCGGACGTCGCGAGCTCGCGGATGGGTCCGCAGGACGCCGATCAGGTCGCGGCCGTTACCCGCGCACATGGTGATGACGCGGATCTCACCCGGCGGCGCAGCATCGAGCGCTGCGGCGACCAGGCGCTGCACCGTCGCGAGCCGGCGTGCCTGCGGCGACCCGGGGTCGTCGTACCCCGCATGCCACGTGACCCATTCGCCAGGCGTGCTCACGGCTCGGCCATGATTTGCTGCCACTCGCGCTCTGCGTCAAACAGGAACTCGCGGATCAGCCGGCTGGTCCTGTCCGGGCGGTCGACGTTGGACTGATGACCGCCGCTGGTGATCTCGAGCCTCGCCCCTTCGATCGAGTCGGCAAGCTCGAGCGCACGGTCGATGGGGATGGCGACGTCCTGCTCTCGTGAATCACCAGCGTGGGGACGCCGATCTCGTACAGCAGCGCCGAGATGTCCTCGCGTGCGTTCAGGGCGCGCAGCGCATGCACGAACCCCATCGGATCCGCGGAGCGGACGCGTTCGAGCCATGCGTCCACCTCCTCGCCGTGCTCTGCGATGAAGTCGTCGGCGAGAAAGATCGGCGGCATCGCCGAGATCACGCCTTCGAGGCCGTCCTCCTCGGCGACCTGCGCCATGGCCTCGTACCGCGCCGCGAGCTCGGGATCCTCCGCTCCGGCCGTGGTGTCCATGAGCACGAGCGAGCGCACCGGCAGCCCGTAACGAACAGCGAGACGCAGTCCGATCATTCCTCCCTGAGACAGGCCGACGAGATGCACCGACTGCAACCCCAGCGCCTGGATGAATTCGTGGATGTCGCGTGCCTGGTTCCAGAGGTCGTAGCCGTCAGCGGTCGTCTCAGACCCGAACTGGCCGCGGAGATCGACGGCGATCACGTCGAAGTCGTCGCGCAGCGCGTTGATCTGCGGCCGCCACGAATCGGCGCCGAAGAGGTAGCCGGGCAGCAGCAACACCGGTTCGCCCGATCCCTCGCGGATGTACCGAAGACGGACCCCGTTGACGACGACGCTGGACATGGTGACCCACCGTAGCTGAGGGGCCCGCCCCCGCGGAACCCGATTCCGGGTACGGTAGGTTGCCAGATGGAACACCTGCGCATCGCCGGAGGGGGGCGGCTCGAGGGGCGGGTACCGGTCTCAGGAAGCACCAACGCCGCGCTGCCCGTCATGGCGGCGGCGCTGCTGACGGACCAACCGGTCGAGCTCGCGAACGTCCCGAGCACCGAGGACGTGGTCACGATGGCCCGCGTCCTCGAGCATGTGGGCGCCTCGGTCTCGCGGTGCGACGTCCACCGCTGGCAGCTGACCGCCGCCGATGTCGGGCTGACCGCCATCGGCGCCGACCTCACCGGCCGCATGCGCGGCTCGCTGTTGCTGCTCGGCGCCCTCGTCGGACGCGCCGGCAGCGCGACCATCGCCAAGCCCGGCGGTGACGACATCGGTATGCGTCGTGTGGAGCAGCACCTCGAGGGGTTGCGCCTGATGGGAGCGGAGATCGAGGAGACCCCCGACGCCTACATCGCCACCGCCCGCCGCCTGCACGGGGCGCGCATCGATCTCGACATCCCCACCGTCACCGGCACCGAGAACCTGATGATGGCCGCGGTCCTCGCCGACGGCATCACGGTCATCGGCAACGCGGCGCGCGAACCGCACGTGTACGACCTCGCGCGGTTTCTGGCCGGCATGGGCGCGCACATCTCCGGCGTCGGCAGCGAGCTCATCGTGGTCGAGGGCACCGGCGGCCTGCTGCACGGCACCACCCACTCGGTCACCACCGACTACATCGAGGCGGGCACCTACATGGTTGCGGCGGCCGCGACGCATGGCGACGTCGTCGTCGAGCGCACCCGGCCCAGTGACGTGCGAGCGCTGGTCCACAAGCTGCGCGCCGCGGGCTGCGACATCACGGAGAGCGGCAACCAGGTGCGCGTGCGCGCCGAGCGGTTGCGCGCCGTCGACGTGACCACGTGGCCGCATCCGGGCTTCGCCACCGACCTGCAGCCGCAGTTCGGCGCGCTGATGACGCAGGCGCACGGCACCAGCATCATCAGCGAAGCCCTGTACGAGAACCGGTTTCGGCACGTACCCGAGCTGCGCGCGATGGGCGCACAGATCAGCGTCGAGGGGCGCAGCTCGATCATCACGGGACCCTCGCGGTTGCACGCGGAAGAGCTCACGATCCCCGATATTCGCAGCGGTGCCGCGCTCGTCATCAGCGGCCTGTGCGCGGAGGGGGTCACGCAGCTCGCGCGCATCTACCACCTCGATCGCAAGTACGAGGACATGGAGGCCAAGCTGCGCGGGCTCGGCGCCGACGTGCGGCGTGTGCGGCTCGCCGGCGAGGAGCCCGAGGTGCGCGACCTCACCGGCGTCATCGGCGACTGACACATGCTCGGCAAGAAGCTCGGCATCGATCTCGGCACAGCCACGGTCCGGCTGGTGATCAAGGGCGAAGGGCTCGTCGCCGGCGAACCGTCGGTGGTCGGCATGGGCTCCGAGGGCGACTGGTCCAGCGTGTACGGAACCGCGGCCATCGAAGCCGCAGCAGCGGCATCGCGGCAGCGGCTGTACCGGCCGGTGATGGGCGGCGCCGTTGTCGATCCCGTTGCCGCGCGCGCGTTGATCAACCACATCGTCAGCAGAGCCGTTGGCCGGCAACGCATCTTCAAGCCCGACGTCGTGATCGCGGTGATGGCCGCGCTGCCGGGCGACCAGCGGCGCACGTTGCTCGAGGCGGCAATGCTCGCCGGCGCGCGCACCGCGTATCTGCTGAACACCACGATCGCCGCAGCGATGGGGTGCGGCATGCGACTCTCGGGACCGAACGGGCATTGCATCATCGACATCGGCGCCGGCAAGACCGATCTCGCGGTCGTTGCGCTCGAGAGCACCGTGGCGGGGCAGACGCTTCCCGGTCATGGCGGCCAGCGATTGCACGCGTGCATCGCCGCGCACATCGAGAGCGAGCACGGGATCACCGTGGAGTCGCAGACGGTCGAGGCGATCATCGCGTCACTGGCACGCGTCGGCCCGCACGAGGAGCGGCGGCTGCAGCTGCGCGGCACGCGTGACGGCGACGACCGCGAGGTCACGCTCGCGTCGACCGAGCTCGCGTCCTGTCTCGACTCGCACGTGCGCGCGATCGCGATCGCGCTCGATGCCGTGCTCGCGGACACCCCGCCCAGCCTGCTCGAGGACGTCCGCGCCGAGGGCGTCGTGCTCAGCGGCGGTGGCGCGCGGCTCGAGGGTCTCGATCGCGCGCTCGCCGCGTCGTGCGGCATCGACGTGCACGTCGATCTGGAGCCCCACCTCTGCACCGTGAAGGGGACGGGCTACGCGCTGGACAACCTCGATGTCATGAAGCGCAACTTCATGTACATTCGCTGAGAAGGTTATGGCGGCCTATCGGCTGCCACGGTCTTCGGCTACGAGAGGTGCGCTCCGAGCTCGTTGCGGCGCTCGCACAACACGATCCGATCCTGTCCCAGGTGTTCCCGCAGCAGGACGGGAGCGTCGGCGTCGCACTGACGTGGCGACATCCAGATCAGGACGAGCCCGAGTGGATCGAGGCGCCGATGGCGCTACGCGAGGCGCCGCTCGTCTACCTGCGTCTCGTCGAGAACCCCGACGAATGGCGTGCCGAGCGGATTGGGTAACGACTGCCCAGAGAGAACACGAGTGTTCTACACTGGTCCACGGAACCCATCTCGGAGGGCGTTGGTGTGGTGAGGGCTGGCGGCGCTGTTGAGCGCGCGTTTACCTGGGAGCGTGTGGGTCGGCTCACGGGTCTCAGCAAGCGGCAGCTCCAGTACTGGGACGAGCAGCGTTTCCTTCGCCCGACGCTGTCGGCTGGGAGGGGCCGCGGTCATCCACGCCTGTACGCGTTTCGAGACCTTGTGGCGCTTCGCGTCGCGGCTGACCTGCGCCGCCAGGGCATCAGTTTGCAACTGATCCGGAAGGTTGACCGCTACTTGCGGAAGCTCGACTACGATCACCCGCTGAGCGAGCTGACGTTTCGCGTTCTCGGTGCCGAACTCTATTTCGAGGAGTCGAAGACTTGGCGCGAAGGCCGCAAGCCCGAGCAGACTGTTGCAACATACGAAGTGCCGCTTGCTGCGATCGTCGAACATCTCGAAGCTGACATTGCAGAGCTCACCCGCCGAAGTGTCGGTCGGTTCGAGCGCCGGCGTGGGGCGCTCGGATCGAAGGAACTATTCGCTGGCACACGCATTCCCGTGGATTCGGTTCGCCGGATGGTTGCCGCTGGCATCAGTGACGCTGACATCATCGCCGGCTATCCCGACCTCGAGGCTGGTGACATCGCCGCAGTGCGTCGGGAGAAGCCGCGGCGGCCCGTCGCCGTCTAGGTGCGCAATGCCTGCACGAGCTTCGGCGCAAAGCGGTACACACGTGTTACTCCTGAGTGATGAGCACGCCTGTGGCCGACATCACGATCGTCCTCGACCCATACTCGATTGTGGTCTGGATCGCGGTCGGTTTGGTGGCCGGGCTGGTGGCGAGCCGGGTGATGCTGGGCCACGGGCTCGGACTCATGTTGGACGTCGTCGTCGGTATCGCCGGGGCGGTAGTCGGCGGTTTTCTTGCGGCGTTCTTCGGAGTCACGGTGACTGTGCCGGGGCATCCGATCGTGACGGAGATCATCGTCGCCTTCGTCGGAGCGATCCTCCTGCTGATGGTGGTTCGCGTCCTGGGCATCGGCCGTCGGCGCCTCGGGCCGTTGGGCAGGCGTCGCTCGGGCTAGGCCGGCGTGGGCTCTCCGGCCGCCGCGGATCCGTCCGCAGCGGGACGCTCGGGGTGCCCGCGCTGCAGCTCGCGCTCGGCCTCGGCCTCCTCGCGCTCCGACCGCGCCTCGGCGCGATATACCGCGCTCGAGCCTCGCTGTACGCCGGCCTCCGAGCGATCCAGCGCGAGCCGCGCGCGTGCGATCCGCCGCTCGACGTTGGCGTAGTGGCGCTGGGCCTCATCGAAGACCCTGCCGGTGGTGCTGTGCGGCCGCGCCGCCCGCGCGCTGATCCGGGCTTCCCTGGCATCGAGTGCAATCTCGCGGCCGTTGAGGTCAGTCTCGCGCTCGTCTGCGAGCCGCTCCCGCGTATCAGCGAGCGCCTCGCGCCGGTCGGCGGTCGACTCCCGCGCGTCCGCGATGCCCTCGCGTCGCGTCGCCACGGTGTCGCGTTGGTCGGCGAGGTGCTCGCGCCCGTCCGCGAGCGCGGCGCGCTCCAGCGACCAGAGCTCCTCCTCGTTCAGCACCGCGTCGAGATCCAGATCGAGGATTGGCTCCGAGGTCAGGTCGCCGTCGGCGGCTCCTGTGTCGACCGTCGTCCGCATAAAGACGTTATAGCCTGTCGGCCTCTTCCGCGCGCGGCCGTCACACCCCGCGCGGCACGCCTGCGTTCGCCCAGCGCCGATTCGGCCTCACACATCACGCCGGCTTCGGGCTGATCGCGAGCAGGACGACCGCAAGCACCAGAATCGCGCTGCCGACTCCCGCGAGCGCATATCGGATCCTGCGGTATGCGAAGTGGCTTCCGATCCCGGCGAGGAACAGCACGGTCGCGAGGTACACCGTGATGAGGATGTAGCTGTCGGAGTTGTCGCCCGCCTTCACGCCGGCCTCGTAGTCCCTGTCGGCGGCGGCGTTGAGCGCGGCGGCATGCTGCTTCTCCGGCTGCTTGTACTGCGGCATGTACGTCGGCCCCGGCGGCGCCGTCGGGTTGGTCTCTGGGCTCGTCAGCAGCCACGCCTCGAACGCGTTCTTGAAATTCGGCGTGAAACGACGCGCGGCGACGTTCATCGCGGTCTGGTTCTGCGCGACATACGCCGCGAACCACGCGTTGAACGCGGTGACATCGAAGTTCAGCGTGTTGAGCGCGTCGACGTTGGCGGCGTTTCCGAGAGTCCGCTCGGCGCTCGCGTGCGCCAGCAGGTCCGAGGAGTCGGTTGACCAGCGCGCGGCAGCGTAGCCCGAGAGCGCGGCGAGCACCGCCACGATCGCCAGCAACGAGGCCTCGATGATCGAGATCCTGCGGTCACCGCGCCTCGAGATGCGCTCCTCTTCGCCGGCGGCTTCCTCGGCCATGACGGACTCCATCTCCCCTGGCGTCAGCGGCGCATCCGGCACGCGCGCAAGCCTACTCGCCGGCGGGCGGGTGCTCACACGCACCGGTATAGGCTACGAGGCCTCCATGCCCGAGATCACAGAGACTGTGGGGCTGTCACCGCTGCAGCGGCGCCATGCCGTGCCGCTCGCCGAGCTGTATCGCGCCAATCGGGTCTTCCTCGCGCCGTTTCAGCCCCTCGCCGACGATTCCTTCTACACGCCGGCGGCGCAGCTGGAACGGGTCGACGCCACGCGCCGGCGCGCGCGCGCCGACGAGAGCTATTCGTATGCGATCGAGCTCGAGGACATGATCGTCGGCACGCTCACGATCTCCGACGTGGTCCGCGGCAGCTTTCAGAGCGCGCACCTCGGGTACTGGGTGAGCAAACCGGTGAATGGCCGAGGGGTGGCAACGAGAGCGGTCGGGCGAGCGGTGCAGATCGCGTTCGAGGACCTCGCGCTGCACCGGCTGCAGGCGGCGACACTGCTGCGCAACCACGCCTCGCAGCGCGTGCTCGAGAAGAACGGCTTCGAGCGCATTGGCGTGGCCCGCGATTACCTGCGCATCGCCGGGCGCTGGCAGGACCACATCCTCTTCGGGTTGGTCGGGGCCTAGATCACCATCTCGAGGGCGGCCAGCACGTCGTCGACGCGGATGCGGTTCATCACCGTGGGGTCGGCCTCATCCGCCGCCGTCTGCGCGATGGCCTGCACGATGCGCTGGTCGCTGCCATAGGGGCCCAGCACGCGGCCCTGGGTCGGTCCGTAGAGACCGACGGCACGCGTGCCCACGGCCCCGGCGAGGTGCAGCAGCGGCCCGTCGGCGGCGATCAGGAAGTCGCACCGTGCGAGGATCGCCGCGGTGACGCGCAGGTCAGGCTCGGCGCTGAAGTCGACGACCCCCACCCCGAGGTCGAGCATCGTCTCCTCGACGTGCGTCCGGCCGTCGACGGTGCCCACCAGGATGACCTGGGCGCCATGGCGCTTGGCGAGTGCATTGGCCAGTAGCGCATACCGCTCGGGCTCCCACGCCTCGTCGCCGGTCGGCTCCGCGCTGCCGCTCGCGGGCGCAAGCGCGATCCAGAGCCGTCCCTCGCCGCCGCAGCGCTCGAAGAGCATCCGGGTGGCCTGGCTGCGGGCGTCGGGCCCGGGGTCGTAGCGGGTGGCGTGCAGCTGGGTCTGGACCCCCAGCAGCGGCGCCAGTCGCAGCCACGTGGCGGCGGCGTTGTCCTGAGCCGACGCCTCGCCCCGATCGGTGAGGAGCAGGGCCGAGAGCCCTCCGCGGGGCCCGGCGCGGCGCGGCACGGCGGCGAGAAACGCCGCGAGCCGCAGCAGGCCGGAGCGCCCACACAGCAGGACCGCCCCGAGCCGGCGGCGGCGGAGCTCGAGCCAGACGCGGGCGGCGCCGACCGCGCCGAGGCGGCCGTCGAGGGCACCCAGCGGCACGGTGTCGTCCACGCCGGGCAGGCCGCCGCTCAGCGCAGACGCCGCCTCCGGACAGAGCAACGTGATCCTCGCGTCCGGCGCTCCGGCGCGCAGCGACCGCAGCAGGGGCGTCGCCTGCAGCGTCTCGGTGATGCCCCCGCCCACGACCACCGCGATGTCCATGCCGCAACGGTATCCGGAGTGCACCGGCGCGGCCGCCGTCCCGGACGCGTCACATGGGCGCTGCGATCGGGCGCGCGGTGCAACCATAGGCCGACCGGATGAGTTCGACACTCGTGGGCCGCGACCTGTTGAGCATCGCCGACCTCAACGCAGCTGAGATCGACGGCATCGTGGACCTCGCGCGCGCCGCGAAGGGCGGCACGTCGCTGGGCTGTCCCCTGCAGGGGCTCTCGCTGGCGCTCATCTTCCAGCGGCCCAGCAACCGGACGCGGGTGTCGTTCGAGGTGGCGATCCACCGCCTCGGCGGTCATCCCATCGCCCTGTTCAACCCGGAGGTGCAGCTCGGCGAGCGCGAGTCCCCGGGCGACATCAGCCGCATCCTCGACCGCTACGTCGACGGCATCGTGGCGCGCCTCGTCTCACATCGCGACCTCGTCGCCACCGCCGCGGCGGTGCGCCGCCCCGTGAACAATTCGCTGACAGCCACAGAGCACCCCACGCAGGTGCTCGCCGACCTCATGACGGTGAAGGAGGTGCTCGGTCATCTCGAGGGCGCGCGCGTCACGTACATCGGCGACGGCAACAACGTGTGCACGTCGTGGATCTACGGCGCGGCGCTGTGCGGCGTGGACCTCCGCGTCGTCTCGCCCCCAGGGTACGAGCCGCCGGTGAGCGTGCTGCAGCGCGGCGCGCAGCTGCGCCGTCACGGCACGCCGTTCACGCTGACGCAGGACCCGGTCCAGGTGCTCGCCGACACCGACATTGTCTACACGGACGTCTGGGCGAGCATGGGCCAGGAGACCGAGCAGCAGCGCCGCCGCACCGACTTCGCGCGCCTGCAGGTCAACGACGCGCTGCTGGCACTGGCGCCTGCGTCGGCGCGGGTCATGCACTGCCTGCCCGCTCACCGCGGTGAGGAGATCACCGACTCGGTCATCGACGGGCCGCGGTCGAGCGTGTTCGACGAGGCGGAGAACCGGCTCTGGGTGCAGATGGCGCTGCTCGCCGAGCTGTACGGCAGACGGCAGGAGCGCGTCGCGTGAGCGACCTGCTGCGCAACGCGCACTTCTTCCTCTCGAACCTGAGCTGGCGCGACGCGCTGGACGTCCTCATCGTCGCGTTCCTGCTCTATCAGCTCTTCAAGCTGATCCGCGGCACGCAGGCGGTGCAGCTGCTCCTCGGACTCGCCGTCATCTTCGTCATCGGCTGGATCGCGCAGCTGCTCAACCTGCAGCTGCTCGCGTTGATCTTCACCAACGGCACACAGGCGATCATCATCGCCTCGGTCATCCTGTTTCAGCCGGAGCTGCGCCGCGGGCTGGATCGCGTCGGCCGGCTGGGCGCCGTGCGCACCCTGCTCGGGCGTCATCCGGAGACCGCGATCACGCGAACGGTCGACGAGGTGCTGCGCGCGGCGCGCTCGCTCAGCGAGAAGCGCGAGGGCGCGCTCATCGTCTTCGAGCGCGAGACCGGCCTGGAGAACATCGCCGCCACCGGCGTGCACATCAACGGCGAGGTCACCGCCGAGTTTCTCGCGACGATCTTCGTGCCCGGCTCGCCGTTGCACGACGGTGCGGCGATCATCCGCGGCGACCGCGTCGTCGCCGCCGGCTGCGTGCTGCCGCTGGCG
>JAFALX010000156.1 GCA_019234035.1 Candidatus Dormiibacterota bacterium
TGAGGTACGGATCCCGACGGCCAGGCCGACGCCGTACGTGACCGCCGCGGCGACAGCCGCGATGCCGAGCTGGCGCAGCGCCGAGCGCACCCGGGAGCGGCCGGTGAAGACCGCCACCGTCCAGCCGATCGCCACAGCACTCACCGCACCGAGGCACACGGACGCGATCACCGCGGGATGCCCGGACATGAAGAACCACGGCAGCAGCGGGATGAGCGCGCCGATCGAGAAGCTGACGAACGACGAGATCGCCGCCGCAAGCGGCGCGCCGGTCTGGCTCGGTCGCACCCCGAGCTCCTCGGCGGCGTGCACCTCCAGGGCGACGTTGGGGTCACGCATGATGGTCTCGGCGACGCGGCGCGCGTCGCCATGCTCGAGGCCGCGCCGCTCGAACGTCGCGGTCAGCTCGCGCGTCTCGCTCTCGGGATGCCGCTCCAGCTCGCGGCGCTCCAGCTCGAGCTCGCGCTCCACCAGCTCCTTCTGGGCAGACATGGACACGTACTCTCCCGCGGCCATCGAGAAGGCTCCGGCGACGAGCCCGGCGAGCCCGGCAAGTCGCACCACGCCCGGACCGGGATTCGCACCCGCCACGCCGAGGATGAGCGACACGTTGGTCAGCAGGCCGTCGCTGATGCCGAAGACCGCGGCGCGCGCCGCGCCGCCCTGCACGTCGCGGTGATGCTCGTGCGGCGGGCTGTGCGTGCCGGCCTCGGGCCGCACCACAGAACGAACCTCCATGTGCTTCAACGATACCCGGCCGCGTGGAACGGAGTCAGCCTGCGCTCACGGCCTGAACCGCCGCAGTGATGGCATGACACCCGCCACCCGGTCGAAGTCTCCGTCCCACGACCACAGCTGCGCATCGGCACCTTCAGTCGCGACCGCTATCGCAATGTCCGTCAATGGAACTGTTTCGCCGCGCTCGCGAAGCTCGGCGGCAACGTCGCCGACGCGACCCCACGCGGTGCGGTCGATGTCAGCCCACGGCAAACCGGCGAACAACAACTGAAGCCGGACACGATCCTGGCTGCCGGCGCCGGCGAGAATCTCAGCAAGGACAGGGCCGCAGACGACCACAGCCTGTTGTGAAAGGAGCGCGTCCAGCCGTGCCGCGTCGCCGCGCGCACCGGTTCGCAGGAACGTGATCCACACCGAGGTGTCCGCGACGACCGTCACGAGCCGCGGTCAACCGATCTGAGCTCCGCAGATCTGTCTTCGAGCTCCATGGAGCCGGCCAGCTCGCGGAGCCGCGTCGCCGCGTCGCTCAACAGGTGGGCACGGACCGCGCGCTCGATCGCCTCCGTCTTCGAGGCGCCCGGATAGCGGCCGAGAAGCGCAGCCATCAACTCGTCGTCGAGGTCCAGAGTCGTGCGCATCTGGCACATTATCTGCCATACCAGCGGACAGAGCGAGGACCGCCTCGAGACTGCCGCCGCGGGACCGCGGTAGGGCAGGAGGCTCTAGAAAAAGAGGTGGTGCAGCGCGATCGCCGGCGCGGCGAGGATCGCGATGATGTTCATCACCTTGATCATCGGGTTGATCGCGGGACCGGCGGTGTCCTTCTCGGGATCGCCGACCGTGTCACCGGTCACCGCGGCCGCATGCGCATCGGTGCCCTTGCCGCCGTAGTGGCCTTCCTCGATGTACTTCTTGGCGTTGTCCCACGCGCCGCCACCCGTCGTCATCTGCAGCGCGACGAAGAGACCGACAACGATCGTGCCCAGCAGCATCGCGCCCAGCGCCTGCGGCCCCAGCACGAAGCCGACGATCAGTGGCGCGAGCACGGGCAGGAGGCCCGGGATGATCATCTCCTTCTGGGCGGCCGCGGTGACCAGGGCCACAGCCTTGCCGTACTCCGGTTTCGTGGTGCCGGCCATGATCCCCGGAATCTCGCGGAACTGACGCCGGACCTCCTCCACCACACGGCCGGCGGCGCGTCCCACGGCGAGCATCGCCAGCGCGCCGAACAGGAACGGCATGATGCCGCCGATGAAGAGGCCGACGATGACGGGCGGCTGCGTGAGGTCGAAGAACCCCAAGCCGCCGCTGTGGTTCTGCCGAAGGATGTCGGTGTAGCTGGCGAACAGCACGAGCGCCGCCAGACCGGCGGAGCCGATCGCATAGCCCTTGGTGACGGCCTTGGTGGTGTTGCCGACGGAGTCGAGCGGGTCGGTGACGTTACGCACCTCCTGCGGCAGGTCCGCCATCTCCGCGATGCCGCCGGCGTTGTCGGTGATCGGCCCGTACGAGTCGATGGCGACCACGATGCCAGTCATGCTCAGCAGCGACATCGCCGCGATGCCGATGCCGTACAGGCCACCGAGCGCGGCCGACACGAGGATGCCGATGCCGATGATGAGCACCGGGATCGCGGTGCCCTCCATGCCGATCGCGATGCCCGCGATGATGTTGGTCGCGTGGCCGGTGACCGACGACCGCGCGATCGTGCGCACGGGCCAGAACTGCGAGCCGGTGAAGAACTCCGTCACCGCCACGAGCAACAGCGTGATCACGACGCCGACCACGCCGCACCAGAAGAGGTTGAACGCGGGGTGGTCGAAGCCGGCGAAATAGCCGCCGTTGTCGAGCACCGCGGTGACGATCGCAAAGCCGATGAGCGCGATGGCGCCGGAGATGATGAGCCCGCGGTACAGCGCCCCCATGATCCACGTGCCGCGGCCCATGCGCACGAAGAACGTGCCGACGATCGACGCGACGATGCTGATGGCGCCGAGCAGCAGCGGGTAGATGACGAGCGTCATCTGGCCCTTGTAGAGCAGGAAGCCGAGCAGCATCGTGGCCACCGCGGTGACCGCGTAGGTCTCGAACAGGTCGGCGGCCATGCCGGCGCAGTCGCCGACGTTGTCACCCACGTTGTCCGCGATGACCGCGGGGTTGCGCGGATCATCCTCGGGGATGCCGGCCTCGACCTTGCCGACGAGGTCGGCGCCGACGTCGGCGGCCTTGGTGTAGATGCCGCCGCCGAGGCGCGCGAACACCGAGATCAGCGACGCGCCGAAGGCGAACCCGACCAGTGCGTTGAAGTCGTCGAAAATGCCATAGGCGACCAAAACTCCGATGAGGCCGAGCCCGACCACGAACAGGCCCGTGACCGCACCGCCGCGGAAGGCGACGAGCAGCGCTGCGTTGATGCCCTTGCGTGCGGCCTCAGCGGTGCGCACGTTGGCTCGCACCGAGATGTTCATCCCGATGTATCCGGCGGCGGCGCTGAGCACCGAGCCCAGCAGGAACAGCACGCCCGTCTTCCAGCCCAGCGCGATGGACAGGAAGATGAAGATCACGACGCCGATCGCGGCGATGATCTGGTACTGGCGGTTGAGATAGGCCTGCGCCCCTTCCTGAATCGCCAGGGAGATCTCCTGCATCCGCGCGTTCCCGGCGGGGAGGCGCAGGACCCAGAGGATCAGACCGATAGCGACCACGAGCGCCAGGACTCCGGCAAGCCCAATAGGAACGAGCACAGCGCGATCGAGGTGGGACATGCGGTCTCAGGGCTCCACTGTGCGTTCAAGGCGGGGCGAGCGCCGCGACCGGCCGTCGCCACCGAGGCGGCGGAATTGTACATGCGGGGGGAGATCCCCCCGCAAACCCCCCCGTTGATTCGACTCGGTATGCGCGGGGCTCGACCGCAGCAGACCGGCGGTTTCGCTCCACCCTATGCTTCGGTCGTGTCGTCCGAGGTCGATGGCTCCGTGTTCACCGTGATCATCGCCGTGGGCGAGGAGATCCTGTCGGGCCATACGCTCGACACCAACTCGAACCTGCTGGCGCGCGCCGCGTTCAGCGCCGGGTACCCCGCGCGGCGCATCGAGGTCGTCGGCGACGACCGCGACGCCATCTCCGGCGCCGTGCGGCGCGCCATCGCGGAACCCGGTGTGCGTCATATCGTCGTCAGCGGCGGCATCGGCCCGACTCCGGACGACCTCACCTTCGACGCCATCGCCCACGCGCTCGGCCGGTCGCTGACGCTGCATGCCGCCGCCTTCGACCACATTCGGCAGCTGGTGCAACGAATGCACGACGCGGGATGGATCGAGAGCAACGAGGTCTCGCCCGCCAACCGTCGCAGCGCGATGCTGCCGGACGGCGCGGAGCTGATCACGAACCGCCGCGGGATGGCACCCGCGATTCGCATCGCGCTCGCCGACCGTGATCTCTACGTTCTCCCCGGGATTCCGCGCGAGTTCGCAACGATCGTCGAGGAGGAGTTGATTCCGCATTATTTCGTTGACGGCGCCGCACCGACGGTGCTCGAGGTGCGGTACACGTCCGTCCCTGAGGCCGAGATGGCGGCGCCGATGCGACAGCTGGCGGAGGAGTTTCCCGACGTGACCGTCGGTTCCTACCCGCAGACACAACGCCGTGAGCTGGTGATGCGGCTTCGAGGATTGGACCCGAAGCGCGTCGCCACGGCGGCGGAGCGTCTCCGCCAGCTGCGCAATGACGAGTGAGCGGTTAGCTCGCCTTCTGCAGGTTGCGGGCGCGAGGACCCTTGGGCGACTCGACCACGTCGAACGTCACAGGCTCTCCCTCCTGCAGCGTGTCGAAGTCAACGGTGGTGAGCTCGGTGCGGTGAAAGAACACCTCGTTTCCGTCGTCACCGCGAACGAAGCCGAAGCCTCGGTCTGGGATGATTTTCTTGATGCGGCCAGCAGCCACGGCGCGG
This sequence comes from Candidatus Dormiibacterota bacterium, assembly GCA_019234035.1. Lineage (GTDB taxonomy): Bacteria > Chloroflexota > Dormibacteria > Aeolococcales > Aeolococcaceae > JAFALX01. Next base: position 4,688 of record JAFALX010000156.1, read on the forward strand.
TCCTCCAGGACATTCGCTGACAACGGTCACGTTTCCATCGAGATCCGCCGGAACTGTTCCCGTGTCAGCAGCGGGAAACGGTCAAAGGCTTGATGGAGACGACGATGGAGGCGAAATGGGGGACTTCGCGCACCGCAGTCGAGTGTGAGCATACCAGGCTAGTCGCCGGCGACGCGGGCCCACTCGGCGAAAAGGTCGTCAATGCTGTGCGGGAGGTTGGCGTAGTAGTCGGCCACATCGAGGCTCTCCGGCCACGGTTGCGGCGGCTGCGCCGAGCCCGCGTTCGCAGCGCCGCGAAGCCACGCCGCGCCGAACGCCGTCGGCGTTCCAGCGGTGTCGACAAGCCCGCGACGTGCGAGGTCGGGACGACGGTCGAACGGCGCCAGCGCGTAGACGCGCTCCGAACACTCCGACCATGCGCCGGCGTGGATGCCCGCGCAGCCGGCGTCGACGAGCCGATCGACACTGTCGCCGGCAAACCGCTGCACGCCCGCGATTGCCTCCGGCTCCACGTCGGTGGCATGGTCGGCGGACAGGTGACAGTGCAATGGCGTGTCGCCTGCGGCGAGGCGCAGTGCCAGCTGCGCGACGAACGTCACGGCGGCCGCGGACGGCGCCGGCGTCGCAAACGACAGTGACTCGGCATCGACGGCGAGCCCGAGGGCGTCGACAGCGCTCGCGACCGCTTCCAGCCGCACGCCGCGCGCCGTTGTGATGTCGGCGACCCCGAGGGTCACCGCGCAGCGCTCGCCCGCATCGTGAACGGGTCCGGCGAGCATCGCGGCCCACGCGCGGAGCTGTTCGATACGCCGCGGTCGCATCACGCTCGCCGGGTCGTGACCGAGGTCCCACATCGCGATCACCGGGTTGCCGGCGAACGCGGTGAGCACTGCCTCGAGCCAGCGCAGCTCCGCCTCGATCATGCGCGAGTCGGTGTACTGGTCACGTGGACCACCCGGCTGCACCACGCCGTCGGTGACGGCGCGGACACCCGGGCGCGCCGCATCGACGTCGATCGCATAGTGCGGCAGGAACACACAGTCACCCAGCGTCTGCGCGAACAGCACCGGAACGACGCGGAGCCCGACCGCCTCCGAGAGCGCCAGCACCGTCTCGAGGTTGCGCAGCGCACCGTCGTCCGGATGCGTGATAGCCGGCATGAACACATCCCACGGCAGCAGCGTGCGCACGGTCTGCACGCCGGCATCCGCGATCGCCTGGAGATCGTGCTGCACGCGGTCGCGATCGAACCGGTGCCAGACATATGGACCGAGGTCACGCGACCAGTGGGTGACGCCGGTGAGCACGGCGTCGCCGGCGGGACTCATCAGTGCCGTGGACTAAAAGACGAAGAGGTCGAGGCCACCCGCGACGGTGATCACCTGTCCCGTGACATAGCGGGCCTCCGGTGAGCACAGGAAGACGATGGTGGTGGCAACGTCCTCCGGTTCTCCGGCACTGCGCAGCGCCGTGCGCAGCACCATGCGGTCGCGCATCTTCTGGTCCGTCATCTTCCACGCCTCGGTTGCGATGACGCCCGGCGCCACGATGTTCGCCGTGATGCCGAAGCGCGACCCCTCGAGCGCCATCGACTTGCCCAGGCCGATCACGGCGGCCTTGGTCGCGGCGTACGAAGCCTGACCGAAGCCGCCGAGCGTCGCCGCCACCGACGCCATGTAAACGACGCGCCCCCAGCCCTGCTCCCGCATGTACTGCCACGCCGCCTTGGTGCAGTTGTACGCGCCGGTGAGGTTCACACGCAGGTCGCGCTCCCAGAGCTCATCGTTCTGGTGCTCGATCTGCGCGACGTGGTCGAGCGTCGCCGCGTTGTTCACCAGGATGTCGAGCGACCCGAAATCGCGCTTGACGGTGGCGAACACCTCGCGCACCTGCTCGCGGTTGGTCACGTCGAGCTTGATCGCCGCAGAACGCCGCCCCATCTCGCGGATCTCCTCACTCGTCTGCTCGGCGTACACGACGTGCTGGGACGTGAACACCTGGGCGAGCGCGGACTGCGCCGACTCAGCAGCCTGGGAGAGCGAGGGGTCCGACTCGATGAGGATGTCGGTGACGATGACGTCGGCTCCGGCGCGCGCCAGCGCAAGGCAATCGGCGCGGCCCAGCCCGCGCGAGCCGCCGGTGACCACCGCCACCTTTCCACTGAGGTCGAACATGCTTCAGCTCCTGGCCCCGTTCCGACGACGGCCGATGATAGCCGCGTGCGGCGCCCCTTTCCGCACAAAGGCGCAGGCGTCAGGCGCTGATCGTCATGCCGCGTCGCGCGATACGGAGTAGGTGTGACCTGCGGCACGCAGGCGCTGCACCAGCGGCTCGCCCAGGGCGGTCGCCGGGGTCAGGACGCCGCCACGACGTGGCAGCCGGTCGCGGTCGAGCACGAGCGCCAGCGCGCTCTCACCGAGCATCACCGCCGTGGCGCGGTATCCCGGGTCGCCGTTGGCGGCGACGGTGGCTGTGTAGCGCACGCCCTGCGACGTCGTCGTGTGCAGCTCCAAGCGGAAGAAGCCGTTGCGCTGCACCGCGACGCTCGGGCCCTCACCGGGCTTGGGCAGAAAGCGCCGCAGGACCGGCTTGGTTAGCGGCGTCGCGAGACCGGCGATGAGGCCGCCGATGGCCGCGCTCATCCCCGCAGCACGCAGCGGCGCCATGGGCCCCGTGCCGAACCTGGTGACCTCGCGATACCGGAACTCGCGACCGTATGCCCAGCCCTGCAACGCGTTGCTGCGCCGGACCACGCGGGTGTTCGCCGGCGCCATGAGGAACGGCCCGATCCACGCGCCGAGGTCGGAGTCGTGCTCCACGCCGCGAAGGTCCTGCTCCTTGCCGAGGTTGGGTTCCTCGGCCCGGTCGGGGCTCAGCGCGTAGGGGTCTCCGAGGATCCGCCGCAACGCGCGGTCACGCATGACATCGTCGACCGTCCCCGCGAGCGACGCGAACGTCCCGCCACTCAGCGTGTCGCGGAGGGCTGCCACCACCAGCGTCGTCTTCCCAAGCGTGCCGGCGCCGTCACGCTCCGCCGCGTGGTGCAGCTGCAGCGTGCCGAGGTCCGAGGGGATCGAGTCGAACCCACACGCGTGGACGAT
>JAFALX010000164.1 GCA_019234035.1 Candidatus Dormiibacterota bacterium
TCGATCGGCTCGACCGCTGGCTTCGTCAGGCCCTGCACGAGGCGAACCTCGCCGTGTACGACCACAGCCGTTCCGATCCCGACGTCTTCGGTTGCCAGTCGACGGCCAGCGCACTGCTGTTCCGCGAGGACTCGTGCGTGATCGCACACGCCGGCGACTGCCGCGTGTATCGGATTCGCGGTGACGCGGTCGAGCAGCGCACCACCGACCACACGCGGGCGGCGGAGATGGTGCGGCTGCGCATCCTGACTCCCGAGCAGGCGCTGCACCACCCGGCGCGCAGCCAGCTGACCAGGAGCCTCGGCGCCGAGGTGATGGTGCACGTCGACGTCGTGCGCGACACGCTCCGCCAGGGCGACGTCTACGTGGTCTGCAGTGACGGCCTGTGGAACGAGGTTTCGCGCGCCGAGGTCGCCGCCGCCGTGCGCGAGGCGGCACCGGCTGAGGCCGCGGAGGAGCTGCTCGACCTCGCCCTGAACCGAGAGGCATCCGATAATGTGACTGTCGTAGTGGTGCGTATCGACAGCGTCGAGCCGGCATCCGCCGAACGCTCGCGACGGTGGCTGCCATGGCGGTGAGCTCGTCTCCCGGGCAGATGGAGCCCGGCGAGATCGTTGACGGGTACCGCATCGTTCGACGCCTCGGGGCCGGCGGATTCAGCCACACGTATGAGGCGATTGATGAGCGCACGGGCGCGACGGTGGTGTTGAAGGTCCCGAACCTCGAGCTGATCGGTGATCCACAGACGTTCGAGCGATTCCGACGAGAGATGCAGATCGCACGCCGTCTCGACCATCCCAACATCCAGCACGCCGGCGGCGAGGTTGACGATCCGAGCCTGCCATATCTGGTGCTCGAGTACATCGACGGCGAGACGCTGCGCGAGTTCCTCCGCGGCCGCCTCCCGCTCGACCCTGACCAGGCTGTCGGCTATGCGGTGCAGCTTGCGCATGCCCTGTCATACGCGCACGCACACGGCGTCGCGCACCGCGACCTCAAGCCGGAGAACGTGCTCGTCACGCGCGGTGGCCAGCTCAAGCTGTCGGACTTTGGCATCGCGCTGCTCTCGGGCGCGCGGCGAGTCACGTGGCGCTGGCTGAACGACGGCATCGGCACACCGGACTACATGGCCCCGGAGCAGATCCAGGGCAAGCGCGGTGACGCCCGCACGGACATCTACGCGCTTGGGACGATGCTGTACGAGATGCTCGCAGGGCGCGTGCCATGGAGCGGCGACAACGCGCTCGCCGTGATGAACCAGGTGATCAACACCTCGCCGGAGCCGCTGCACCTGCGCAGCCCGCGGGTGTCGCCACCCCTGGAGGCGGTGGTGCACAAGGCGATGCGCAAGGACCCGGACGAGCGGTACCAGAGCGCCGACGCGATGTTGCATGACCTCGAGCACCTCGACGACGTCGACCTCTCGCAGTTCGTGACAAGCCCGGAGAGGTACGTCCACAAGGACATCTCCTTTCGTTCGGCGATGGTCCTGGGGACGGCGATCGCGGTCGCGTTCGTCCTCGTGATTGTGCTTGCCGTCGTGCTCACCATGGTACTGACGCACAAATGACGCCCGACGCAGCGCTGCAGGCGCTGGCGCAATCCGGCGCAGACTATGTGCGGTTGCAGTTCGTCGACCTTTTCGGCGTGCTGAAGGGCGTCAACGTGCCGGCGCCGCGGTTCGGCGATGTGCTCGCGCGCGGCGAGTGGTTCGACGGCTCATCGGTGGATGGCTTCGCGCGCGTGCTCGAGGACGACATGTTCCTTGTGCCCGACCTCGCCACGATGCGGGCGGCGGTGCGCTCCAACGGGCGCGGCGGCTCCGAGATGACTGTCATGTGCAACCTGATGACGCCCGAGGGCGATGTCTCCGTCGGCGACTCGCGGGCGGTGCTGCAGCGCGTGCTGGCGGACGGGGCTGCGGACGGCTACGAGTTCCATGTCGGTCCGGAGGTCGAGTTCTTCCTGTTCGCTGCCGACTCCGGCAGCGAGCCGCGCATCACCGACCATGCGGGCTATTTCGACGAGGCTCGCGACGCGCATTCGTCAGTGCGCGAGGCGATTGTGTCCCAGTTGCAGGCGCTCGGTATCGAGGTCGAGGGCAGCCACCACGAGGTGGCGTTCGGGCAGCACGAGATCGACGTCGCGTTTCAGTCGGCGCTTCCCGCCGCCGACGCGGTGGTGCTGCTGCGGGCCGCGGCGCGAGGCGCTGCCGAGGCACACGGGCTGCGCGCCAGCTTCATGCCCAAACCGCTCGACGGCCTCAACGGCAGCGGCATGCACACGCACCAGGCGCTGCTCGATCCGGCCTCGCATGACAACCTCTTCCACGACGGGCAGGACGCGTATCGCCTGTCGAAGCTCGCTCGGCACTTCATCGCGGGTCAGCTGGAGCACGCCGACGCGCTCGCGGCGGTGAGCGCTCCGCTGGTCAACTCGTACAAGCGCCTGATCTCGGGCTACGAAGCACCGACGGCGGTGACCTGGGCGCGCAGCAGCCGCAACGCGCTGCTCCGTGTGCCGCGCACCGCGCGCACCGACCCGCAGGCGACGCGCGTCGAGCTGCGCTGCCCGGATCCGAGCTGCAATCCCTACCTGGCCTTTGCGGCGATGCTCGCGGCCGGGCTCGACGGCGTGCGCCGCGAGCTCCCGCTTGGGCCTGCCGGTGAGGAGCAGGCCAACGTCCTCGATCCCGGCGCGGTCGAGCACCATTTCGTTCGCGCGCTGCCGTCGTCGCTGCGCGATGCGCTCGACGGGCTCGTCGAGGACGACACCATCCGCGAGGCCCTCGGCGAAGACCTGGTGGATCGGTTCGTCGAAGCGAAGCTGATCGAGTGGGAGCAGTTCCGCGCGCACGTCTCCGGATG
>JAFALX010000179.1 GCA_019234035.1 Candidatus Dormiibacterota bacterium
GGACGCTCTGACCGGCGATGTTCCCGTCGGACGTGTACGGCGGCAGCAGGATCACCTGCTGCACATTGGCGAGGGTGATCTGGCTCGCGAGCGGCAGCAGCGATGCCACCTCGGAGATCGACATGTCGGTGAGGAAGTCGTTCGCCATCGCGTCGGCCACGTCCGGCAGATCGCTGAGGCCGAGCAGCTTGGCCTTGATGCGGATGGCGAGCAGCACCTGCTGCTGCCGCTGCGAGCGGCCGAAGTCGCTGCGCAGGTCGCCGTGACGGCTGCGTACGTACTCGAGCGCCTGCATGCCGGTCATGTGCTGCGGGCCCGGGAGCACGGCGACGCGCTCGTATGCATACGGGTTGCTCCCGGTGAGGTCCTTTGGATAAAAGTCGTCGAGCACCGGGTTGGTGGCCACGACGTCGATACCGCCGACCTTGTCGATCATGTTCACGAGCCCGAGCAACCCGATCCAGGCGTAATGGTCGATGTGGACGTCGAAGTTGTTCTCCACCGTGGCGACCGCGTTGCTCGCCTGGCCGTACGAGTACGCGTAATCGATCTTGTTCGTCTGCCCGGACGCCAGCTGCACGTACAGATCGCGGGGGATCGACAGCATCGTCACCTGCTTGGTCGTCGGGTCGATGCGGCAGAGGATCATCGACTGCGTGAGGATCTGCCCGCCGAACTTCGCGTCATTGTCGGATCCGAGCAGCAGCAGGGTAAATGGCGCCTTGGTGGAGCCGCTGGGCGCGGCGGGACCGTGGGCTCGGGCGCTCGCCTGCGGCTGCAGGGTCTGGCCCGTGACCTTGACCGCGGTGACGATCGCGGGCAGGAAATAGGCGAACGCGCCGGCCGCGCCGGAGGCGACGGCCAGAAGAGCGACCAGCGCTGCTATTCCGACTCGCCGTCTCCACCCAGGCCGGTACGCCGAAGCTCGCCTCCGACGGTCGTGCATCCGGCGCATTAAAGCGGTCTCGAGCCTTGCTGCCGCCTTACGACGCCACCGGTACACTCGTTCGCATGGCAGCCTCCGACCTGGCGGCCAGGGTCGCCGGCGGAGACGTGCGCGCCCTGGCACGCGCGATCCGCATGGTGGAGGACGGCGATCCCGCGATCGATCCGGTCATCCGCGAGCTCCGCTCGCGCGCCGGCTCGGGGCGGCTGCTCGGGGTCACCGGGCCACCGGGGAGCGGCAAGAGCACGCTGAGCGACCGGCTCATCGCGCATTGGCGGCATGACGGGCACCGCGTCGGGGTGATCGCCGTGGATCCATCGAGCCCGTTCAGCGGGGGCGCCATCCTCGGCGACCGCGTCCGCATGCAGCGTCACGCGACCGACTCCGGAGTGTTCATCCGCAGCATGGCCGCGCGCGGCCATCTCGGCGGTCTGGCCTCCGCGGCCCGGGAGGCGGTGCGGCTCCTCGATGCCTCAGGCCGCGACCGCACCCTCATCGAGACGGTCGGCGTCGGTCAGTCCGAGCTGGAGGTGATGCAGCTCGCCGACACGGTGATCGTGGTGACGACCCCCGCGACCGGCGACTCGGTGCAGATCAGCAAGGCGGGGATTCTGGAGATTGCCGACATCTTCGTCGTGAACAAGGCGGACCTCCCCGGGGCACCGAAGGTGTATCGCGAGCTCAAGGACCTGGTTCGCCAGACGAAGGCGCACGCCCCCTGGGTGCCGCCGGTCATTCAGGTGTCGGCGCAGGAGGGCACCGGTATCGACGAGCTGGTTGCGGACATCGACAAGCACACGGAGTCGATGGAGGGGAGCGGCGAGTTGGAGCGGCGGCGCCGCGAACGCGTGCGCGCGGAGGTCGAGGCCATCGTCGTGGAGCGCGCCGCACGGCGCGTTCGTGCCGCGCTCGACGATGAGTCGATGCGAGCTGCGCTTGCCGATGACCCGGGCTCCGTCGATCCGTACGCGCTGGCCGAGCGCATCCTCAACACCGACGGCGCGGCGCGCGGCTGACCCGCGGTTCGAGGCGCGGGTGCATGCCGGCGTGTGAGTTCCGCAGTCCGGCGACGCCGGCCGAGGACTGTCTGAACTGAGACGGTATGCACCCCGCCTCGAATCCGCCCGATCAGCCTCGCAGTCGCAAAACGATGTTGAGGACGACCGTCAGCACGATGCTGATGACGATGCACGTGACGATCGGGAAGAACAGCGAGAAGCCGCCGCTCGACACCGTCACATCGCCGGGCAGCTGACCGAGGCCGAGCCGCCGCGCCACGATGAGCACGCCTCCGATGAGCGCGATCACCAACCCCACGACCAACAGCAGCTTCCCGGGATCGTTGAACGCCACCTTCTCAGCCTAAGCTAGAATCCGTCAAACGCATCCACTTCAAGCAGGTCCAGCGAGGCCGGCAAGGGATCGCACCGCTTCGGCACCGGTTCGCCCTCGTCCACCTCCTGGCCACGGAGGGCACCGCCGATGGCGCTGAGGGAGCCGCTCACCAGGCTGCGGCACGTCGTGTCAAGCGAGCAGTTCCATACCGAAGAGCTGGCCGCGCTCTTCGCCCGCGCCGAGGCGCTGGACGGTGTCCGGGACCAGCGGCTCTCGCAACGCATCATGGCGAGCCTCTTCTACGAGCCGAGCACGCGAACCCGGCTCAGCTTCGAATCGGCGATGCTCCGCCTCGGCGGCTCGATCCTCGGCACCGAGGCGGCGCACACGTTCTCCAGCGCGATCAAGGGCGAGACGCTGGAGGACACGGTGCGCATGGTGTCGACGTACGCCGACATCATCGTGCTGCGCCACGACCAGCAGGGTGCCGCGGCGCGAGCGGCGGCGGTCGCGACCGTTCCCGTCATCAACGCGGGCGACGGGCCGGGCGAACACCCGACGCAGGCGCTGCTCGACCTCTTCACGATCCAACGCGAGGTCGGTCACATCGACGGAGTCAGCATCGCGTTCTGTGGCGATCTGCGCTTCGGACGCACCGCGCGTTCGCTGGCACTGCTCATGGCGCAGTACCCCGGCGTGCGCTTCATCTTCGTCGCGCCACCGGTGGTGCAGGTGGGCGCCGACATCATCGCGCGGCTCGACGAACGCCGCGTCCCCTACACGCTGACCGACAGCCTGCGCGACGTCATCGGTGACGTCGACGTCGTGTATCAGACGCGGGTGCAGCGCGAGCGCTTCACCGATCCGTCGGAGTTCGAGCAGGCGAACAGCGCATTTCGCATCGACAGGAACCTGATGCGACTTCTGCGGCCCGACGCGGTGCTGATGCACCCGCTGCCGCGTGTCGATGAGATCGCGTCAGAGGTCGACTCGGATCCGCGCGCCGCGTACTTCCGTCAGGCGGCGAACGGGGTGACGATTCGCATGGCGCTCCTGGACACGCTGCTGTGGTGAGCCAGCTGGCGTCGCTGGATGGGCATCCGCAGCTGCTGGATGCCGCCCAGCTGCACCGCGCCGTGCTGCGGCTCGCGCACGAGGTGGCGGAGCGTCACCCGGTGCTCGACGCCACAGTGCTCGTCGGGGTGCGCACTCGCGGCGTGCCTCTGGCGCAGCGCATCGCGACAGCCCTCGCGGGATTCGCGGTTGCGCCGGCGGTGGCCGTGCTCGATCCGAGCGCGTATCGCGACGACCGCCCGCGGCCGCTCGATCCCCGGCCGCCGGCGATCAGCGGGCTTGATGGTGCTGCGGCACCGCCGGTGAGCGGTGTGACGGTGATCGTCGTCGATGACGTGCTGTTCACCGGCCGTACGGTGCGTGCCGCGCTCGATGCCGTGGTCGGCGCGGGGCGGCCGGCGGCGGTGGAGGTGTTGACGCTGGTCGACCGCGGCCACCGCGAGCTGCCGGTGCGCGCGACCTACATCGGCAAGAACGTGCCGACCGCGCCCGGCGATCGTGTGTGCGTGCGCCTGCGCGAGGTCGACGGCATCGATGGCGCATGGCTCGTCCAGGGAGGAGAAGGCCGATGAGACTGTGGCTGCGCGGCGTTCGTGTCATCGATCCCGCCGCCGAT
>JAFALX010000248.1 GCA_019234035.1 Candidatus Dormiibacterota bacterium
TGGGTGTTTGCGGACGAGTGCGTCGCCGGCCGCTTCGACACGCTCATCGTGGACGAGGCCGCGCAGATGTCGCTGGCCGATGTCGTTGCGTGCAGCAGGTGCGCACGCAACGTCGTCCTGGTCGGCGACCCGCGCCAGCTCGCGCAGGTGGTGCAGGGCAGCCACCCGGCCGGTGTGGGTGTCTCCGCGCTCGCCCATCTGCTGCAGGACAGGGCCACCGTTGCTGCCGATACTGGCATTTTCCTTGACCGCACGTGGCGCATGGCGCCACAGGTGTGCGAGTTCGTCTCCGATGCCTTCTACCAGGGCCGGCTCGAGGCGGTGGAGGACGCCGCGCGGCAGTGGGTGGTCGATGGCACAGATGCACCGCCGCTGCATGGCCTGTACACGATCCCGGTCACGCACCATGGCGACCGAACCTATTCGCCGTCGGAGGCCGCGCGCGTCCGCCAGGTGTTCGACCAGCTGGTCGGGCGGCGCTGGCGGCACCGCGACGGGACCGAGCGCGCGCTCGGCGTGCGCGACATCCTCGTCGTCGCTCCGTACAACGCACATGTTGCGTGCCTCGCCACGGCGCTGCCGGAGGGCGCGCGCGTTGGCACCGTCGACCGCTTCCAGGGCCAGGAGGCCGCGGTCAGCATCTTCAGCCTCGCAACGTCGAGCGCGGAGGAGCTGCCCCGCAATCTCGAGTTCCTCTACAGCACGCACCGGCTGAACGTCGCGGTGTCGCGTGCGCGGTGCGTTAGCGCGCTCGTGTACTCGCCGGCGTTGCTGCGGACGCACTGCCGCACGCCCGAGCAGATGCGACTGGTCAACGCGCTCTGCCGCTACGTGGAGGCGGCCGCGCCGTGGCCGGAGGAACCGGCCGCGTCCGGCGCCCCGCGACAGCTGTCGCTGCTCGCCGTCTAGCCCTGGGCTACGCCGCCGGCGAGGCCACGAGCAGCTCGCGACGGGAGGCCGAGCGTGCTTCTCACGTCCTGGGATCGACGGCGTCGCGCAACCCTTCGCCGGTGAGGTTGAACGCCGCGACGGTGAGCGCGATCGCCAGGCCGGGGAACCCGATCATCCACGGCGCGTTGAACAGGTACAGCCGCGCGTCGGCGACCATCGTTCCCCACTCCGGTGTCGGCGGCTGCACGCCGACACCGAGGTAGTCCAGCGCCGCAACCAGCAGGATGATCCGGCTCATCTCGAGGCTCAGCAGCACGACGAACGGCCAGATGACGTTCGGAAGGATGTGCCGCCACAGCACGCGCACCGGTCGCGTGCCCAGCCCGCGGGACGCCTCCACGTAGGGCCGGCTGCGCTCGGCCAGCACGGCGCCACGAATGAGGCGGGCGTTGCGGGCCCAGAGCGTCAAGACCATCGCGATCAACAGGCTGACGTAGCCCTCACCGAGAGTTCCGGCCACCGCAAGGGCGAGGATGAGCGAGGGAAACGCGAGGAGCACGTCGACGATGCGCATGAGCAGCGCGTCGATCCACCCGCCCGCGTAGCCGCTGATGGCGCCGACGACGATGCCGACGAGCATCGCCGCGAGCCCCGTGATGACCGCGAGCGACAGCGACACGCGTGCACCGGCGATCACGCGCGACAGCAGGTCTCGACCGAGGTTGTCCGTGCCGAACAGATGGGCAGTGCTCGGCGGTCGCAACGCCTGCAGCGGCTCGATCGCCGTCGGGTCGTGCGGCGTGATGAGCGGGCCGAAGACGGCGATGAACACCAGGAGGATCAGCAGCGCCGCGCCGACGCGCGCACTCGTCGATCCCATGAATCGAGCCAGGATCCGCCGGCGCCGCGGCCGCAACGTCTCGAGGCCGGCGACGTCGACACCGAGAGCGCCGATGTCGAGTGCGCGATCGGGCTGGATCACGCGGCGACGCTCTCGGTGCGCGTGCGGGGATCGAGGGCGATGTACGCGAGATCCACGGCGAGGTTGACGAACAGGAAGATCGTGCCGGCGAGGATGGCGAAGCCCTGGATCACTGGGAAATCGCGCTGATGGATCGCGGTGTTGAGCACCTGGCCGATCCCCGGCCAGGCGAACACTGGCTCGACCACCGCTGCACCGGCGAGGAGCTCCGCGTACGTGATGCCCAGGTAGGTGAGCGCCGCGCCGAACGCGTTGCGCAGCACGTGGCGGTACACGATTGCGCGCTCCGATACTCCCTTCGCGCGTGCTGTGCGGATGTAGTCCTCGCCCATCTCGTCGAGCATCGACGCGCGGATCAGCCGGATGACGATGCCGATCGTCGGGATGGCCAGGGTGACGGCGGGGAGGATCAGCGAGGTGGGCGTGGACGCTCCCTGCGCGGGCACCAGCTGCAGCTCGACGGCGAACGCGATGATGAGGAGATACCCCACGGCGAAGTTGGGCACCGACGATGTCAGCGTCGAGAGCACGCGCAGCGCACCGTCCACGCGCGTCGCACGCTTTCGCGCCGCCACCACGCCCAGCGGCACCGCAACCGCCGACGCAATCAGCAGCGCGGTGGTGGCGAGGATGACAGTGGCCCCGAGGTGCGAGAAGAGCATCGAGGCGACGCTGTCGCCCGTCTGGTACGAGGTGCCGAGATTGCCCCGCGCGGCGTCGGCGAGCCAGCTGAAGTACTGCAGGATGATCGAGCGGTCCAGCCCGGACGCGTGATCGAACGCGTGCAGCTCGCCTGGCGTCGGCGGCCGGCCGAGCCGCTCGCCGAGGATCGCGTTGCCGGGATCGCCGGGCGCGATGTGCCCGATGATGAACGAGATCGCGGTGATCCCGATCCACAACGGGATCAGGGCCAGCACCCGCCGCAGGATGATGGCCCTGACGCTCATCGCTGGTGGCGATTCCTACCACGAACGGTCGTGGCAGGGACGCTCATTTCGTCCGGTAGACCGTCGCCCAGTTCTGGTTGACGTTCGATGCATGCGGGACGAAGCCCGCGATGTCGGAGTGGAGACCGTAGATCCGGCTGAGTCCGGCGAGCTGCACGAACACCTTGCTGTTGTCCACCACCTCGTGCATCGCCATCGCGACGTTCTGCGCCGCCGCGGAGTCCGACGGGGCGGACAGCGCCGCCGCGATGTCGGTGTCGACCGCCCCGCCGGGGCCGAAGTACTTCGGGTAGTTGCCGAAGGTCTGACCCCGGTAGAAGATGATGGTCGGCAGGAACGCGGCGTTGCCGTCGTTCTGGTTGCCGGTCTCGAGGAAGAGATCCCCGGCGCCCTGGGTGAGATACGACGTGTAGCTCGCGCTGTCGGGCGCGGTCGTGATCTGCAGGTCGATCCCCACTGCCTTGAGCTGGGCCTGCACGAACTCCGGCGCACCCTGGTTGGTCGGTGCATCTGGAAACCCGTTCACCATCGTGAGGCTGAGGCGCCGTCCGCCCTTGGTGCGGATCCCGTCGCTGCCCACGCTCCAGCCGGCAGTGTCGAGCGCGCTCTTGGCGCCACTCACGTCGTACGAGAATCCCTTCACCAAACTGGCGTACGAGCCGAGGATCGACGGCGGCAGGAACGTCTGCACCTCCTCGCCGAGGCCGGCGAGCACGGTGTTGATGTAGCCCTTGCGATCGATCGCGGTCTCGATGGCCTGTCGGATCGCCGGGTCCTGGCCGAGATCGTGCGGAGCGGTCCCGTGGATGTTGATGTAGAACGCCTGATACTGGCCGACCGGCGCCGTGGCGACCTTGAGAGAGGGCGTCGAGCGCAGGCCGGCGACCGCCGAGCGGGCCACGTCGACGGCGAGATCGAGCTGGCCGCCCTGCAGTGCCAGGGTGCGCGAGGTGGCGTCGGGGATGAACTTGTGCGTGATCGTCGTCGCGGTGGGCTTCGGGCCCCAGTAGCCGGGGTTGCGCGTCACCGTGATGTGGTCACCCTTGACATATTCTCCGAAGATCATGGGACCGGTGCCGTTCTTCGGGTCACCGAAGACCGTGCCACTCTTCAGGATCGCGTACTCGGGGTGCACGATCTGCTCGACGAGCCGGTAGTTGGTGGCCGTCGGGGTGACGTCGAGCGTGTACTGGTCGACGATCACTGTTGAGTTGGGGCCGAGCATCGGCAGGCCGCCGCCGCCCTGGGCGACCCGGTCGAACGTGTACTTCACGTCGGTTGCCGTTAGCGGGGAGCCGTCCTGGAACTTGACGTCGCTCCTGAGCTGGAAGCGCACGGTGTTCCCGTTCTGCGTCCAGCTCTTCGCCAGCCAGGGGCTCACGCTGTAGTCCGGGTTCAGCCGGACCAGCTGCTCGTAGATGTTGGCGTTGACCGGGTACGCGCCGATGTACGACTTGAGGCCGGTGGCCACGTAGTTGTCGAGCGCCTGCCCGATGGTGATCGTCTGGTTGGCGGCGGGCGCCACGGCAGTCGGGGTTGGCGAGCTGGACGCGGCCCCGCAGGCATCGAGGAGCACTGCGACCCCGGATGCGGAGACTCCGAGCGCCACGGCGCGGCCGACGAACTGGCGGCGTGTGATGCGTCCGTGAATGAGCTCTGTGACCAGGGCATCGATGGCCGACTCACCCATCAGAACTTCCCTCCTTGCACTTCGTTCTTCGGCAGCGTCGAGCGCGCCGCGGCAGCGCAGCCTCTCGACGAACCGCGCCATTATGCGCGGCTGCAGAGGGCTCTGTTTGCCGCCGCCGGCGTGCGCACGCTCCCCGGTGTGACGGCCTGTTTCAGCCGGGCCAGACCCAGTCGCGCACCTCGGGCATGTCCTCGAGGTGCTCGCGCACGTACGTGTGGTGGCGCTCCAGCTGGGCGGCGCAGTGGGCGAGCAGCTCGGCGGCTCCCGGGGGTTGCACCGTCATGCGTGAGAGCGCCTCCTGCACCAGGTGGTAACGGCTCATCCTGTTCAGCACGACCATGTCGAACGGTGTTGTCGTGGTGCCCTGCTCGATGAACCCGTGCACATGGAAGCGCTGATCGTCCGGCCGCCCGTGCAGCACCTGATGCAGGGCTCGCGCATAGCCGTGGAACGCGAACACCACGTCACGATCCGCGGTGAACAGGTCGACGAAGAACGCGTCGCTGAGCCCGTGGGGATGCTCGTCGGGCGGGAACAGCGTCATCAGGTCCACGACGTTGACGACGCGCACGCGCAGCGTGGGCACGTACCGGCGCAACAGATTGGTGGCCGCGAGCGTCTCGAGCGTCGGCACGTCACCGGCACAGGCCATGACGA
>JAFALX010000339.1 GCA_019234035.1 Candidatus Dormiibacterota bacterium
GGTCGTCTGCAACAGAAAGCCACCGAGCAGCGCGTTGATGCACACCGACTTGCCGCTGCCGGTGGCACCGGCGATGAGCATGTGCGGCATCCGCGTCAGGTCGCCGACCACGGGATGGCCGCTCACGTCCGCGCCCAGCGCGACCGCGAGCCGTGTGCGCTTCTCGCCGAACGGCCCCGACTCGACGATCTCCTTGAGGCTCACCAGCTGCGCGGCCTTGTTCGGCACCTCGATGCCGATCGCCGACTTGCCCGGGATGAACGGCTGGATGCGGATCGGAGCGGCGAGCGCGAGGGCGAGGTCGGTCTGGTACCCGATGATCTTGCGGACCGGCACGCCGACGGCAGGCTGCAGCTCATACTGCGTCACAGTTGGGCCGCTGTTGGCGCCGATGATGCGCGTCTCGATGCCGAAGGACTGCAGCGTCGACACGATCTTGTCGCCAGTGACACGAACTTCGGCGGCGAGGCGCTCGTGCTTGCCGGTGATGGTGTCGAGCAGATCGACCGGCGGGAGCACCCACACCTTCTCGGGCTCCTCCCCCGCCGCCTCGCCGGCGTGACCGGCGGTGACCTCGGGCACCGGTCCGAGCCCGGGAGCGGGTTCGGCAACGCCCTCGAACTCCCGGCTGAACGGCTCGACCTCGTCCGGCGCGGGCGCGGGCTCGTCGGGCGGCAGCGCAGAGGGGAACGCCACTGGAGCTGACGGCGGCTCCAGTTTCGATCGCGGGCCGCGCAGCAGCGGCACGCCGGCGAGCTCCGCCACCGGCGGCGCCGTCAGCGCGCGCGGCGCCGCCGCATCGATCTTCGCCGGCGGCGGCAGGCTCTGGAAGCGCACCTCCTCGAGCAGGCGCGCGTCGGCCCGCTCCTCCTGGCGGGCCTGGAACCACTCGCCGACCGCGTGCAGCAGCGGTCCGACACGAAGCTCGGTCGCCAGCACGGCGCCGATCACCGCGGCGGCGAGCAGCAGGGCCGCGGCACCCGCGCGACCGAGCCAGCCGGCGAGCCCGGGGCCGATGACCCGGCCGAGCGCGCCCGCCGAGTCCGGCGCCGCCAGCCCCACCAGGCCGAGCAGCGTCAACCCCGCGAGCATCGATCCGGTGGCGGCCACCCCTCCCGCCCGCCACTCGCTACTCGCGGTCAGCCGCACGCCTGTCATGACGAGGGCGGCGACAGCGAGCCACGCGCCCACGCCGAGGGCGCCGTACAGCCAGTCGTGGGCGGGACCGGCCACGGCACCGCCGCCGGGCAGGATCAGCACGGCCGCCACGAGCACGCCGACGCCGATCGTGGCGACGCCGGTGATCTCGCGGCGCTGCTCAGGGCTCAGCAGCGGTGTGCGCGGGTGCTTGGGCGCGCGCCGCCGCTGCGGCGAGATCCGGCCACGCTTGGCCGGAACGGACCGGCGAGCCGGCCGCTTCCGTGCCGTGGCACTGCGAGCCATCGTTGCAAGTTCCTGTTATGACGACGTCAAGACGGGTGGAACGTCGAATGGATCCGGGTCCGATCGTATCAGCACGAGCGACCGCGCGCCCGCCGGGACCGGCCGCGAGTGCTTCGAGAAGCCACGCGCGACTGTGAGCGCTACACCTCGGTCACCAGCGGCAGGATCAGCGGCCGCCGGTGCGTGCGCTTGTAGAAGAAGCGCGCCAGGCTCTCGTGAATCGACGCCTGCCACTGGTTCCAATCGCGTTCGCCCTCGAGGCGGGACTGCAGCGACAACACGTGCTCGCGCGCCTCGTCGAACAGCGACCCCGCCTCGGCCTCGATATAGCCGCGCGAGACGAGGTCGGGCCCCGCGATCACAGCCCCCGTCGATCGCTCCACGGTGACCAGCACGATGATCACGCCGTCCTCGGCAAGCTGCCGCCGGTCGCGGAACACGACGTCGTCCGCCTCCTCGATGCTGAGCCCGTCGACGTACACGTAGCCCGCGGGCACGCGCTGTCCGGTGCGATGGATGCCATCCTCGTCGATGGCGACGATCGTGCCGTTGTCCACCGGCGCAACGCGATCCGGTGTGATGCCGACCGCGCGCGCCAGCTCGGCGTGCAGGGCCAGATGACGGTACTCGCCGTGCACCGGCATGAAGTACTTGGGACGTGTGAGCGTCAGCAGCAGCTTGAGCTCCTCACGACTCGCGTGGCCGGACGCGTGCACGCGGTGGCGCGACGAGTTGAACACCCGCGCGCCATGGCGATACAGGTTGTTGATGGTGCGGTGCACCGCCTCCTCGTTGCCAGGGATCGGATTGGCGCTGATCACCACCGTGTCGCCCTCGTGCAGCGACACCATCGGGTGCTCGCCGGTGGCGATGCGCGAGAGCGCGGACAATGGCTCACCCTGCGCCCCCGTGCACAGGATCGCGAGGTTGCGGTCCGGCACCGACTCGTGCTCCTTCGGCGACACGAACAGCGAGGGGGCCGCGTGCAGGAAGCCGAGCTCCTCGGCGACGCGGACGTTCTTCAGCATCGAACGCCCGACGATGAAACAGCGGCGGTCGGATCCCTGCGCCGCCCACACCGCCTGCTGCAGACGCGAGATGTTCGACGCGAAGGTCGCCATCAGGATGCGCCCCGGCGCGCCCTCGAACAGCGGTACCAGGCCGTCGCCCACCGAGCGCTCGCTCGGCGTCGTGCCCTCCTGCTCCGCGTTGGTGCTGTCGCTGAGCAGCAGCAGCACGCCCTCGTCGCCGAGGCGTGCCAGCCGCGCGAGGTCGGGCGGCTCGCCCTGCACCGGCGTCGAGTCCACCTTGAAGTCGCCGCTGTGCACGATGGTGCCGACCGGCGTGCGCACGGCGAGGGCGCACGCGTCGGGTATGGAATGCGTCGCGTGCACCCACTCGACCTCGAAGCAGCCGAGCGTGCGCACGTCGCCGGCGCGCACGGTGTGCAGTGTCGTCGACTCGATGAGATGGTGCTCGCGCAGCTTGTTGCGCAACAGCCCGAGCGTCAGCGCCGTGCCGAA
Source organism: Candidatus Dormiibacterota bacterium (assembly GCA_019234035.1). Classification (GTDB taxonomy): domain Bacteria; phylum Chloroflexota; class Dormibacteria; order Aeolococcales; family Aeolococcaceae; genus JAFALX01. The sequence goes on from JAFALX010000339.1 coordinate 2,967, forward strand.
CACGGGAACGTTCAAGCGCGGCAGCACGTACGGGAGCGCACCGATGTGGTCCTCGTGGCCGTGCGTGAGCACGATGCCCCGCACCATGTCGGCGCGGTCGAGCAACCACGAGATGTCGGGAATGACGAGATCGACGCCGAGCATCTCGGTCTCGGGGAACATGAGACCGGAGTCGATGACGAGGATGTGGTCGTCGCACGCGACCGCCAGCATGTTGCGCCCGATCTCGCCGAGGCCGCCGAGCGGAACGAGCGTCAGGCGGCCGTTGGCCACCACCGTGTTCAAGAGGCGGCCGTCAGAACACCGGCCATCAGAACAGCGCCATCTGGTCGGCGGGCGGCTCCGCAGAAATCGCTTGCTGCGCCTGGGCTTTCAGCACCGCGGCGCGTTCGGCCTCGGCCGCGTCGAGGTAACCACGCACGAGCCGCATGTCCTGCTGCAGGGTCTCCAGCAGGCTCGCGTTGTACAGCGCGGCCGCCGGATGGTACAGGGGCACGTAGACGCGCGTGCCCCGGCGCACCCGCTGCCCGTGCAGGCGCGTGATCGTGCCCGCGCCCGGCAGCAGACGGCCCAGCGCGTGGCGACCCAGCACGAGGATGACGTCGGGCCGGAGCATCGCGACCTGCTCGTCGAGGAAGTGGCTGCACGCCTCCACCTCGGACTGCTCCGGATCGCGGTTGCCGGGTGGCCGGCATTTCAGCGTATTGGTGATGTAGATGTCGCGACGGTCGAGCCCCACCTCCTCCAGCAGCCGCGTCAGCAGACGGCCGGCGGCACCGACGAACGGCTTGCCCTCGCGGTCCTCGGTCTCGCCGGGCGCCTCCCCCACCGCCATGATCCGGGCGGTCACCGGGCCGTATCCGGGCACCGCCTGAGTACGGGTCGCGTGCAGCGGGCACGCGGTGCACGCCCGGATGCGTCCATGCAGCTCCAGGAGCTCGTCCGTGGTCACGGGCATTGCGCAGATTCTAGGAAGCGGCCGGTGTTGTCGGAGCAAGTGGGCCATGCCGTGCCCCGATGCGAGAATCGCCGTCGTGAGCGAGACGGCGCCGGGGCCAGGTGAGCTCGCGCCCGCACAGGTCCGCAAGCTCGTTGCCGAGACCTTCAACAACACGGCCCCAGAATATGATCGGCTCGGCGTCGACTTCTTCGGCACCTTTGGACAGTGGCTGGTCGGCGAAGCCCACCTCTCGCCGGGAGAGCGGGTTGTCGATCTCGGCTGTGGACGCGGCGCCGCAACATTCCCGGCGGCGATTGCGGTGGGAGCCGAGGGCAGCGTTCTCGCCGTCGACCTCGCCCCCCGGATGGTCGAACTGCTCCGTGCGGACGCAACAGCCCGGAGCATGCGGCACGTCGAGGTGCGTCTCGGCGACGTCCAGGACGTCGACGTGGAAGGTCCCTTCGACTGCGTTCTTGCCGCGTTTGTCCTGTTCTTTCTGACCGATCCGGCCGCCGCGTTGCGCCGATACCGCTCGCTGCTCCACGAGAACGGCCGCATCGCGGTCTCGACCTTCTACGGAGACGACGAGCGCTGGCACTGGCTGCGCGAGCTCAGGGAGATGGTCCCGGCCGAGGCCCGGCCACCGGTTCCAACCGATCCCGCGCCGTTCCGCTCCTCCGACGCGTTGCATGCGCTGCTCGCCGACGCCGGCTTCACCCCGGCACGATCCGTCGAGCGCGAGCATCGAACGCCCTTTCGCGACGCCGATCACTGGCTTCGCTGGTCGTACTCGAACGCCAATCGCGCGATCTGGGACCGCATCCCCGCTGAGCGCGCCGCGGAGGCGCACGAGCTCGCGCGAGCGAGGATCGCCGGCATGGAGCGCGAGCACGGCGCCATCGAGCTCCGTACCGGCGTCCGTCTCACCACTGCAACGCGCTCGCCGGAGCCGCCTCAGCCGAGGAGCAGCTCCGCGACCTGAACCGCGTTGGTCGCAGCGCCCTTGCGCAGATTGTCGGCGCTGAAGAAGAACGCGATGCCGTTCTCGCGCCCCGTGTCGCGTCGCACGCGTCCGACGTAGACGGAGTCGGTGCCGGCTGCATCGCGCGGTGTCGGATAGCGTTGCGCCGCAGGATCGTCGACCACAACCACGCCGGGCGCGCCCCGAAACACCTCGCGGGCGTCGCCCGACGTTGCGGGCCGCTCGAGCTCCACGAACACCGCGGCGCTGTGGGCTACCGCGACGGGCACTCGCACCGTGGTGATGCTCACCGGCAGCTCGGGCATGCCGAGCACCTTTCGGGTTTCGGCGACGACCTTGCGCTCCTCCTCGGTGTCCTCGCCCTCCATGGTCCATCCACCGGGGACGACATTGCCGTGCAGCACGTGCGGATACACGCCGGCGCGCGGCTCGCGCCCCTCTGCGTCGGCGTGCAGCTGCTCTTCGAGCTCGGCTCGAAGCGCCTTGCCCGCACCGCTTGCGGCCTGGTACGTGGCGAGGGTCACCTGCCGCAGGCCGAACGCCCTTTCCAGCGGCGCCAGGCTGATGGTCAGCGGAATTGCCACACAGTTCGGGTTGGCCACGATGCCATGGTGGCCGGCGATCGTCGCGGCGTTGACCTCGGGCACGACCAGCGGGACATTCGGGTCCTGTCGATATGCACTCGACTTGTCGATGGCGATGCCGCCGTTCTCAGCGACGCGCGGCGCGTAGCGTCGTGCCGTCGATCCGCCTGCGGCGAAGAACACGATGTCCGCGCCGCCAAGCGCGTGGTCGCTCACAGCCTCGACGGTGAGCTCACCCTCGCCGGCAGGGACCACCATGCCCGCGCTCCGCTCGCTCGCCAACACGCGCAGCTCCGCCATGGGGAACGCGCGCTCGTGCAGCACGCGTAAAAGGGTGCTACCCGCGGCTCCAGTTGCACCAACAACAGCAACGCGAGGCGCGTTCTGATTCATGCGGTGCGGAGCGTCACTGTGCGGCCGGGTTGAGCGATGCGTGAGCACGCGCGTGGTTTGGGCGCGGGGACCATGTATTCGCGGCGAGTTCCGCAGGCGACCGACGGTCGCCGAGGACTGTTTGAGCAAGCGGATATATGGTCCCCGTGCCCCAGACCACGGTGTTGCATCCCCTCGCTCAAGCCAGCACGCCGCTACGCGGGCCCGCCGGAACCAACCTGCGCCGCCTCCTGCTGGTTCTTGGTCAGCTCACGGATCGCCTCCTTGCGCGACAGGTTGAGGCGCCCACGGTCGTCGACCTCGATCACCTTGACCATGATCTCGTCGCCGACCTTGACCACATCCTCCACCTTGTCGACGTGGTGCTCGGCGAGCTGTCCGATGCGCACCAGCCCCTCCTTCTTCGGCAGGATCTCGACGAAGGCGCCGAACGTCATCAGACGCACCACCTTGCCGCGGTAGATCTTGCCGATCTCGATCTCATCGGTGAGGTCGCGGATCATCGCCAGCGCCTGCTCGCGCGCCATCGCGTTGTGTGAGGCGATGAACACGCGACCGTCGTCCTCGATGTCGATCTGCGCGCCCGTCTCCTCGACGATGCGCCGGATGGTCTTGCCGCCGGGGCCGATGACGTCGCGGATCTTGTCGGGGTTTATCTGGATGACGTCGATGCGCGGCGCCCATTGCGACATCTCCGTCCGCGGCGCGGGCAGCGCCTCGGCCATCTTGCCCAGGATGAACAGCCGTCCCTGACGCGCCTGCTCCAGGGCACGCTCGAGCAGCTCCCAGCTCAGACCCTGAAGCTTGACGTCCATCTGCAGCGCGGTGATTCCCGCCTCACTGCCGGCGACCTTGAAGTCCATGTCGCCGAGCGCGTCCTCCATGCCCTGGATGTCGCTGAGGATGGCCGCCCGCTGGCTGTCGTCAGTGACCAGGCCCATCGCGATGCCGGCGACCGGTGCGCGCAGTGGCACGCCCGCGTCCATCAGCGCCAGCGTCGAGCCACACACCGACGCCATCGACGTCGAGCCGTTGCTCGAGAGGATCTCGGTGACGATGCGCACCACGTAGGGAAACTCCTCGTCGTTGGGCATGACGTTGTGCACCGCTCGCTCCGCCAGCGCGCCGTGGCCGATCTCGCGACGGCCGGGCGAGCGCAGCGGCCTCGCCTCCCCCACCGACCACGGCGGGAAGTTGTAGTGGTGCATGAACCGCTTGAACTCATCGAGGCCAAGGCCGTCGAGCTTCTGCTGATCCTGTCCAGAACCCAGCGTGACGAGGGACAGCGCCTGGGTCTGGCCGCGGGTGAACAGCGCCGAGCCATGCGTGCGCGGCAGCAGGCCGACCTCGCAGGTGATCGTGCGGATCTCGTCGGTGCGGCGGCCGTCGGGGCGGATGCCCTCGTCGAGGATGGCGGAGCGCACCGCCGCCTTGAGCTCGGACTCGAAGGCCTTGGCGATGTCACTGCGGCTCTCGGGGTACAGCTCCTCGAGCGCGACGATTGTCTCGTTGCGCAGGGTGTCGATCTGCTCCTCGCGCGTCGCCTTGTCGGCGTTGCGCGCGGCCTCGTAGATACGGCCCTCGACGTGACGCCGCACCGCCGCAGCGATCTCCTCCTGCACGACCGCCGGCGGGTACTCCATCAGGGGCTTGCCGATCTGCTCGCGGATCTCGTTCTGGAAGCGCACCAGCGAGCGGATCTCGTCGTGACCGAGCCGCAGCGCCTGCAGCATCGTCTCCTCAGGCACCTGCTTGGCACCCGCCTCGACCATGATGATCGCGTTGTCGGTGCCGGCCACCACGAGGTCCAGCTCGGACTCCTCGAGCTGCGGCAACGTCGGATTCAGCACCAGGTGGCCGTCGATCATGCCCACGCGCACGCAGCCCACAGGGCCCTTGTGCGGAATGCCGCTGATCTGCAGCGCGGCGGACGCGCCGGTGACGGCGAGCGTCGCCGGATCCTGCTCCTGATCGGAGCTCAGCACCGTCGCGACGATCTGCACGTCGTTGCGAAAGTCCTTGGGAAAGAGCGGCCGCATGGGACGGTCGATCATGCGGCTGGCAAGGATCGCGGCTTCGCTCGGCCTGCCCTCGCGCCGAGGGAACGACCCGGGGATGCGTCCGGCCGCGTACAGCTTCTCCTCGTAGTCGCACGTGAGCGGGAAGAAGTCGATGCCCTCGCGCGGCGCCTTCGACGCCACCGCTGTGACCAGCAGCACGGTATCGCCGACACGGAGCAGCACCGCGCCGTTGGCCTGCTGGGCCATGTGTCCGGTCTCGATAGTCAGCGGCCTGCCGGCGAATGTGGTCTCAAATTTTCTGTATGCCATCGATGTTGTCCTTGTCCTCCAGGCCCCCGAGCTTCATCGCTCGGGAGCGATACCCCTCGCCGGTGTCACATGACCGGACCGGGCTTGTTCGTTGATTCTTTTCCTGATCAATGCAGGCGCGCTGAGACGTCGCAAGCGTTCAGCACCCCCCACGAGTTGCGAGCTGCGTGAATGCTCACGCGGCGATCGCTATCGGCGCAGACCCAGGCGTCCGATCAGCGCGCGGTACCGCTCCACATCGGTGGCGGCAAGGTATGTGAGCAGGCGTCTCCGCTGCCCCACGAGCTTGAGCAGTCCTCGCCGCGACGCGTGATCCTTGGGGTGATCACGCAGGTGTTCGGTGAGCGCGGAGATGCGCTCACTCAGCACTGCGACTTGGACCTCAGCCGAACCGGTGTCCGTCTCGTGGCGCCGGTGCTCAGCGATGATCTCGGATTTGGGTCTGACAATTGGCACGTTCGTTCGCAGTCAGTCTACCAGGCTCGGCGCGGACTGCGGCTCGGAATTGCGCTCGACGCAGAGGCGCAGAGCCCCCGGCAGGCACGTGATGGTCGCGCCCGTCTGTCCCACCTGCTCGCCCTCCACGTCGAACAGCAGTGGCGTGCTCCCGTGGTCGATGCGCACCTGACGAGCGCGGCAGACCTCGACCTGGGGGCGCCGCACGTGGGTGCCACGATACAGCGACGGCACTCCCCGGATCGTCTTCAGACGGCCCGCCGACTCCACGATCACGACGTCGAAGAGGCCGTCGTCGAGCTCGGCGTCGGGCGCGATGCGCATGCCGCCGCCGATGTAGCGCCCGTTGGCGACGACCACCGATTGCACTCTGCGCTCGATGAGGCGGCCGTCGACGGTCACGGCGACATCGAGCCCGCTGTACTGCAGCAGCGTGGCCAGCGACTGATACAGGAACACGGCGCTGCCCCGCATACCGCCGCCCTTCACCCGGCTGCGATTGACACGGGCCACCACCTCGCCGCCGACACCGCAGTCCGCGACGTTGACGAAGAAGCGCAGCGAACCGTCGGCGAAGTCGATGCGCCCGGCGTCGATGGTGCGCGTGCGCCCCGACAGCAGGGCGCGCAACGCACGAGCCTGCGACCTCGGAATGTGTGCGGTACGAGCGAAGTCGCCGCCGCTCCCGCTGGTCACGAGACACAGCGCGGCGTGCGCACCGAGCGGTGCGCCGTGCTCGTCGAAGAACCCGTTGACGACCTCGTTGAGCGTGCCGTCACCGCCGATCGCGACGACGCGTTGCATGCCGTCGCGGAGTGCGTCGCGCACAGCACCTGTCGCGCTGCCCGGGGCCGTGGTCACGTGCACGTCGAACGCGATGCCGAGCGCGTGCAGCATGTGCTCGCCGTGTCCCCAGCGATGCATGGTGCTGCCGCCCGCGCTCGCCGGGTTGACGACGACGAGCGTGCGCAGCGCGTACGGCGTGCTCATGGGGACGCAGCCGGCGGTGGCGCGGCGGTGGACAGCAGCGCGCGAACCGCGGCGACGTCCTCGTGCATGCGCGCGATCAGCGACTCCGCGTCGGGAAACGCGCGCTCCTCGCGCAGCCGCGCGACGAATTCCAGTGCCACATCGGCGTCATACAGGTCGCCGTCGAAGTCGAGCACGAAGGCCTCCACGGTCCTGGTGCGCCCGTCGAACGTCGGGCGCGTGCCGATGCTCGTCGCGGCAGGCCACCACCGGCTCCGCGCGTGCAGCCAGGTGGCGTAGACGCCGTTGGCCGGGATGCATCGGCGCGTGTCGCTGATGACGTTCGCAGTGGGAAAGCCGAGTGTGCGCCCGCGTTCATCGCCGTGCCCCACCGTTCCCGGCAGCCGGTAGCGGCGCCCCAGCAGCTCGGTGGCCTCCTCCAGCCG
>JAFALX010000346.1 GCA_019234035.1 Candidatus Dormiibacterota bacterium
GAAGGGTTCGGGCTCGTCCCGCTGCAGGCCATGGCGTGCGGCACGCCGGTGCTCGCGAGCAACGTGTCCTCCATTCCCGAGGTCACGGGAAACGCCGCGCTGCTGGTGGACCCGCTCAGCGAGTCTCAGATCGCCGGCGGGCTCGAGGCCCTGCTCACCGATGAACCGCTGCGTACACAGCTGATCAGCTCGGGAGGCGCGCGCGCAACGAGCTTTCCGTGGTCGCGCACGGCGGCTGCCTTTCTCGACGGGCTGCAGCGGCTCGACGACCGCCGGCGCTGAGTCCGATCAGATCGCGGGCGCCGTAGCCGGCGCGCCGGCGGCGTCGTACTGCCTCAGCGCGAAGTCCCCGCCCAGCGCCACCAGTCCGGGCAGCGCCATCTCATCGATGACGCGGAACTCGAAGGCCTGTTCCATCCAGTCGTAGGCTGTCGCGCTCTCGAGCTCGACCGCGTCCACCGTGAGGCGATACGTACCCCCGACGATGCGCAGGCTGGGCATGGCGTATTCGACCGTGATGCGATCGCCCCGGCGCAGCGGCGGGATGATGCAGCGCTGCAGCTTGGTGTTCATGCCGCCGACGACGGACCCGTCGCCGCGGTGCATGTGCAGCCCGACCGTCAGGTTGTCGACGTCCGTGTGGGCCTCGATGTCGATCGCAATCGTCATCGGCTCGCCGGTGGTGAACGTCACGTGCTTCGTGCCGTCGCCGCGCAGGAACCGGACTGAGGTGATGCGAACCGTGCCGTCGCCCCAGCGCCCGTCCCGCGGTGTGGTGTCGGCAATGTCCACGAGCGCGCCACCGCTCGCAATGCGCTCTTCCTCGTCGAGGCGGCCGATCATCTGCCGGTACCCCGCGGTGACGTCGGCGGGACGTCCGTCGGCAACCATCCGTCCGTGCTCGAGCATGATCGCGCGGTCGGCATACAGGTCGACGGCACTCAGGTCGTGCGTCACGAGGATGATCGTGCGCCCCTGTTTCTTGTACGAGTTGAAGATGTCGAAGCACTTCGCCTGGAAGCGCGCATCCCCGACGGCGAGCACCTCGTCCATCAGCAGGATCGCTGCGTTGGCCTGAATTGCCACGGTGAACGCCAGGCGCACCTGCATGCCGGACGAGTAGTTCTTCAGCTTGGTGTCAGCGAACTGCTCGAGCTCGGCGAAGTGGATCATCTCGTCCATTCGCGCCTCGAGATCGCGGCGCTGCAGTCCGATGATGGAACCGCTGAGCAGGATGTTCTCGCGAGCGGTCAGCTCGGGGTTGAAGCCGACGCCCAGCTCGAGAAACGGCGACAGTGCACCGTTGATCTCCACCGTGCCCGTGCTCGGCTGGAAGATACGCGCCAGGATCTTGAGCAGCGTGGACTTGCCTGACCCGTTGCGTCCGATGATACCGACGAACTCACCCTCGCCAACGTCGAACGAGATGTCCTCCAGCGCGAGGAGCTCACGGTATCGCGAGCTGCTGCGCAGGTGGACAATGCGGTGTTTGAGCGTGGCGCTCTTGTCCAGTGGCAGCCTGAATCGTTTTGTGACGTTACGAACAGCGACGACGGGTGCGCTCACAGGTTCTCGGCGAACGACGGCGACAGCGTGCGAAACACCAGCGCGCCGACGACGAAGAGCCCGAGTGAGATTCCGATCGGCACCAGCGCCACCGCACCGATCAACGAGAAGGTCGAGGGAATGTCCGAGACGACCAGCGCGTGGCGCACGTCTTCGATGATCTGTGCCAGCGGATTGCTGAAGAACACCGCGCGGAGGCTCACCGGCACGATGGCGATCGGAAACACCACCGCCGACGCGTAGAAGATCACCTGGCCGAGTATCTCCCAGATGTGGCCCAGGTCTCGATAGAACACGAACAGCGACGACAGCAGCAGCGACAGCCCGAGCGAGAGCACATAGAGCTCGAGCACGAGTGGGACCACCGCGAGCGTGCGCAGGCCGAGATGCAGATGCCCGAGCGGGGTCGCGATGGCGACGATGAGCACGAAGTTGATGACGAAGGTCATCGCGGCGGTCATCGACGAGGCGACCACGAGAATCGCGCGCGGGAAGTACGCCTTCTGGATGAGGCCTCCGTTGCCGACGATCGACCCCAGGCCGACGTTGGTGCATTCCGTGAAGAACGTGAACAGCACGATGCCCACCAGAAGCTGCAGTGGGAACTCGTCGGCGCGAAACTTGATCAGCTTCACGAAGATCACGTACAGGACGCCGAAGTACGCGGCGGGCTTGAGCAGCGACCACAGGTATCCGAGCACCGAGCCCGTGTACTTGAGCTTGAACTGGGTCCACGCGATCTCGCGCACAAGGACCAGGTTCTTGCGCAGAGTCGCCGTGCGCTCGCTGCGCGAGGGGCGCAGGACCCCGGCTGCGGTGGTTGTACTCATACGACGCTTGAGTGTATCAGCAGGATCAATCGAATCAGGCCGGACCGAGCCGTGCCACGACCGCATACTCCTGAGGACCGAACAACACGTCGTTGAGCGTCTTCAGTGAGTCGTTGATCTGTTCAACCCATTGCGGTGCGTCGTCAGCAGTTATGGGGTGCAGCCCGTGGTTGACGGACGTGAAGTAGCGGAGCTCGACGGTGTCGAACCCCGCGCGCTCGCACAGGAACGCGAGCACGGACGGATGCAGCAGGCGTGCGGGCGTCGCGTCGTGGGCGGCCGTGCTGCTGAGCACGACCAGCGATGCGGGGTTGTCTGTTTCAGCGATGAAGACGCCGCCCGGGCGCAAGCGAGCCACGCCGAGCTCGAGCACCTCGAGCAGCGGACCGAGCTCGAGCCACTCGACGAGATGAATGCAGACGATGGCGCCGAGAGACCCGGGGCTCGCGCCGTGCAGCGCCTGAATCGCGTCCTCCGGTCCTCTCTCGGAGCCGAGCGCGAGCACCGGATCATGTCCGCGCACCATCGCGGCATAGCGCTCGGCGCGAGAGGCCGGCGCTGCGCCACCGCCACCGCGCAGCTCGCGCTCGATGGCGGCGCGACGCACGTGCGTCTGCGGGATCCGCGCGATCCCGCGTCCGAGCTCGTCGAGGGCGCGCTGCATCGAGCGCAGCTCGCCCTTCATGAGCTCCTGGTTGATCGCGAGCACGCGCGGGTCCTCCTGTGACCCGCTGCGCAGCAGCTCCATGGAGATGCGCTGGTACAGCGCGTCGGTCGCCTCGCGTGCGGCGGCCCGCGCCGTTGCGTCGACATACCACGCGATGCCACGACGGATTGCCTGCTTCGCGAGCGCCTTCGCATCCCAGCTCCGGCGCGGCACCGGGCGCGAGGACTTCTGCTCACGAGCCTCGCCGCTGTTCGCAAGCACGGAGCGAAGCCGGCGCAGCGTGGCCTCCTGCGCTTCCGAGGACAAGGTCATGGGCTCACTCCTTCTCTGTGACCTTGTACTCCAGGTACGCCCCGAACATCAGCCGCGTCTGCGCCTCGAGCGCGGGAATGACGCTGAGCGCCAGGCCCACGATGGGATACAGGAACAGCTGAAGGTCGGCCCAGCGGCGGCGCCACCAGTGCCAGTCTGCCGGCTTCGGCGACAGGCGCCGGTCAACCTGAATCAGCGCGAGCGTGTTGAGCAACGTGATGGTCAGGATGCCGAACGTCGTCCAGCCGATGATCGTGGCCGCGGTGGAGAGGCTGTAGTCCAGGTCGATGAACGCCGGTAGCGCGCCGCCGAAGAACAGCAGCAGCGGCAGCGCGGCCCATGTCAGATGGTTGATGACGAGCAGGCTGTACCGCCGCGCGCGCAGCTTCGCCGTGATCTCCGGGTGATTGAGGATGCGCATGCTCACGTAGGGGATGTCGGTGGCGCCCCACGCCCAGCGCTTGATCTGGTTGTACTGCGACATGTGCGTCGAGCCGTAGTCGCGCGCCTTGGGCGCATCGCCGTGCACCGGAAGGAACGCGGGGCGGACATGCAGCTTGTCGCCGTAGCGGAAGAAGCTCTTCCAGAAGAATCGGGAGTCCTCCGGGATGACGTCCGAGTCCCAGTAGCCGACGTCGTCCAGGAGGTGGAGCGTCATCGTGTACGACGAGAACATCACGAGGCGATGCGCGTTCTGGTGCAGGAACATCTGCCACTGTGTCGCGGCGGTGGCCATCACGCGCACCGCCGCGGGCACACGCCACAGGTTGTTGAGGAACAGCGGCACCGGCTGCCAGATCGACGTGACCGCCTCGTCGACTGTGCAGTACTGCGCGGCGATGTACGCGAAGTACTGCGGGTGCAGGCGGAAGTCGGAGTCGAGGTCGGTGACCATGGTGAGCTTCGGGTCGAGCCCGAGCTCGTCGCAGTGCTGCTTCAGCACGGGGCCGCCGTACGCCATCGCGGCCGACTTGCCGACGACGATGCCGGGGAGCAGCGGGTCCTTGATGTGCAGGAAGGACAGGAATTGGTCGCCGAACTCCTCGCGAAGGCGGGCGACGTTCTCGATGCCGCCCTCATCCGTGGCGCGCGTGATGATCGCGCACACCCGCTGCCGCACCGGGTAGCTCTGCGCGGCCAGCGCCGCAACGGTGGCGCGCAGCAGCTCGTATCGCTCGGTGTAGGTGGGGATCAGGGCGCAGTGCACGATCTGGCTGGGACGCGGCCGGCCGGCGGGCAGGTCGGTCTCGATCTCCTGGCATCTCGCCCACCAATCGATCTTCTCGGTGGCCTGGAGCGTCGCCAGCGATTTGCGCACGCAGTGGACGGTGAAGAGCGTCCGCCCGAGCCAGTACAGATCGAGTGCGATGGCGCCGGCGCCGAGGATCCACAGGTTGCTCGGGTCGTTTAGCCGGATGGCAAACGCGGTAACCACAGGCACGAGGAGCACGAACCAGGTGAGCGCACCGGGTAGGATCTCCAGCAGGCGCTGCTGGGTGTGTGCCGATGGCGACACGCCTCTGAACAGCGCGATCATCGCCGAGTCAGTGTAGAGAGCAGAACCGAAGAGCCATGCCAGAAGAGCCTGAAGCCAAAGCGGAGAACGAACAGGCCGAGGACGAGTCCGACGAGGACGGCGACTCCGGCGAGGACATCGAGCTCGAGATCGACTCGGACAGCGACGACGATGAGGACGACGACGAGGACGAGGAAGACGAGGAGGAAGACGAGAAGCCGGCCCCGAAGCCGGTAGCCGCGCCGCCGATCGAGGCCGCGCGCCCCCGTCCTCAGCCTGGCCGGCCACCGAGCGCGCGCGAGGAGCCGCCACCCCCCTTCTCCACCGGCGAGCGGATCATCCTCATCCAGAACACGCGTCCGCGAACCGGCTCTCCGATCGGGAGTCACGCCGTCGGCGCCACCGGGAAGGTGGAGACGGTGCTCTCTCAGACCGCGATCGTGCGGTTCGACAGCGCACCGGACATCAAGGAGGTCGTGGCCTTCGTGTGCCTGAAGACGGCAGAGACGCCGGAGCGGGCGTTGCAGCTGCAGCGGGCGATGCTGGAGCCACGGATCGCGCTCCAGGAGCGGACGGGCCGTCCCGCCGTGGCCGCCGACGCGAACGGGTCGCCGCCGGGGACGGCGAGCTCGTCCGAGAAGGGGGCTCCTGCGTTCCAGTCCTCGGCTCCGGCGAAGAGCACGGCAGCGGCCGCACCCGCCACGGAATCGGCAGCCCCTGCCGCCAAGCCCACAACCAAGCCGGCACCGGAACCGCCGCCGAAGTCCGCGAGCGCGAAGGCCCCGGCACCGGCCGCGAAGGCGGCGCCGGCGGCGAAAGCCGCTCCGCCGGCGAAAGCCGCTCCGCCGGCGAAGATGGCCAAACCCGCCCTTGCTGCCAGGGCCAAGCAAGCCGCGGCTCGTAACGCGACGGCCGCCAAGACTGCGGCTCGTCCCGCTCTGAAGGCGGCTTCGGCCGCCAAGCGCGCCACGGCGACCCCGGCCAAGAAGGCTGCGGCGAAGAAGGGGGCTTCCGCCAGACCCGCCGCGAAGCCTCAGGCCAAAGCCTCCGCAACGAGGAAGACGGCGCCCACCAAACGCGCAGCGAAGCCGGCGGCGAAACGGCCGACCGCGAAAGGAACGATCGCCAAGGTCGCCGCAAAGGTGGCGGCGAAGGTCGCGCCCAAGCCGAAAGCAACGACGAAGGCCAAGGCGGCCACGAAGGCGCGGACCTCAGCAGCCGGGCGCTCCACCGCGACCCGATCGACGTCCGCGGCCGCTAAGGGGAAGGCGAAAGCACCGGCTCGGCCGGCTCGCGGCGACCGGCGTCGCTGATCGCCGCAGCGTAGGCGCCGCGGTACTCCGGCGGCAGCAGCCTGGCGACGCGACGCCCGATCTCGTCGGCGATCACCTGGTCGGCGCCACGTCCACTGACCGTCCGCGGCGTGAAGACCCTGCCGACCGCGATCTCGATCGGCACGCGCTTCGGGATCTTGCGGTCCCGCGGGAGCGCCCGCTCCGACCCCCACACCGCGATGGGCAACACCGGCACGCCCGACTTGCGCGCAAGGAAGCCGATGCCGGGTTCGGCGCGCTTCATGCCCGGAGTGGCAGCTCGCGTCCCCTCGACGAACAGCAGCAGCCGCCCGCCGTCGCGAAGGATGGCGAGCGAGGTGCGCAACGCCCAGCGGTCGGGAGCGCCGCGATCGACGGGGAAGCAGTTGCAGCCGCCGAGCACCCACGCCACCGGCGGGACCTTGTAGAGCTCGCGCTTCGCCATGCAGAACATCGCCCCGGGCGCCCAGCCGCCGAAGATGAACGGGTCGATGTTGCTCAGGTGATTGCACGCAACGAGCA
>JAFALX010000384.1 GCA_019234035.1 Candidatus Dormiibacterota bacterium
GGCGCCTCGAGCATCAACGCGAGGCGGGCACGGGTTCCCTTGCGGAACTGGTCAGGTCCAGCAAGGAGGTCCCGCGTGCCCAGGAGGAGGTCGCTGGCGCGCACGGAATCTGACCACCAGTTCCGATTGCCAGCCACGATCATGAAAAGTGACCAGGTCGGGCAGGTTCAGCGGAACCGTAGCACCACCTCCTTCAGCGTGGGCGCTTGCCGCTGTCGTCGCGATACGCACGCATGCGGTAGCTGTGGCCTTTGAATGTTGATCACGGCGCCCCTCTCGACGAGCAAGATCTACGGTGCGTTCCGAGCCCAGGCGACCCGCAGGTCAATCCGCGACGTGGAGTGATTACACGGCGCACTTAGCCGTTTGCCCCTTATGCTCGCCTACGCCGACCTATTGTCGCCAGCCAGCGAATGCTCGACGGAATACCGCGACAGAGCTGATCTGCTCGCCCTCCGCGTAGAGATCGAAGCCCTGTTGGTCGTACCGGATGTCGCCGACCCCGTCGTCCACACCAGTGACACCGATCGCGGGGAGGTCACGACTGACCTCTTGAAGCGTCCGTCCATTCGACAACTCGACATCCTGAAAGAATCACAGAGGAGGATGGAAAGAACTCCACCAACTCAAGCTGATCGTCGCCGTCGTAGTGAGTCTGGAGACCAGCTCCAGGGAACTGGTCGATCGGGAGCTATCAGGGGCCGTGGCAACGACGCGTGGCTCCTCTCCGAGCGTCTGCCGGACGACGTCACGGCTCACCCCAAACCGAAGCGAGTCAACCCCTACGAACAGCGCCTCAATACCATGCGCCGCCGCGGAGTCCTGGCCGCGAAGAATTAGGTCAACAGTGACGCGACGCAGGTGTTCCAGCGGTGGGTTATTAGGCGATGGCCCACGTCCCAAGCCGTGATCGGCAGCCGCCCGACCGCGCGAAGGTAGAGTTCGTACAGCGAGGGCACACTACGGTTCGAGATTAATGCCGGGATGGTGTCGAGCAGAGCGGCGCGAAAGGCTTCAACGAGTGCTCGCTGGCGATCCTCTTCGCGCGCCGATGAAAGCCATGACTTCCACTTCAGCTCTACGGCGCGCAAGACTCGCGTGAATGTCACGCGATCACCCGTCCGCACTGCGTAGCTCAGAAGTTCGTATAGCGGTAGCACGGCAAGACTCATGCGCTGAACGACGTCGCTGTCACCGCTCGGCGAGGTCACACAAGCGGAGTCAAATCGAGTTGCTCCGTCAATGCGTCGGCGAGAGCCGGTGCATTGGCATAGCGGGATGCGCGCACGGCGGTAAGAGCGACGACTACTGCGTCACCAACGATGACAACGAGACCGGCGACGCCCACGATGATCCGGCTCTGGTCGCGGGTCACGTGCGGCAGCACGGGATGGGGCGGGGGAAGGGACAGCAGTAGGCACGCAACCGCGATGCTGACCAGGACGGCAGTCAGCAACAGGAGGTACAAGGCGATGTAGTGATCGCCGAGTGTGCGCCGGGCGATAGCCGGAGTGAAGCGACCGCCAGACAACTGCAGGAAGCCAACCAAGAACGCTATCGCGATTGCCAGGAGAACCGCCGCAGCAGCAAAGAGTGAGAGAAAGTACGTCTGCACTACATGCCGCGCTTCGCATTGAGGTGGCGTTGTCGTCGCTCGCAGGCGTTGACAGCAGCCGCCTGCTGCTGCGCCGAGAAGTCACTGGCAATCGCATCACGCATCGCATCGACGCTCGGATACCCCGTCGCGCGAAGAGCCTTCGCCGTGATGGAGTACACGTTCGGCGCACCGACTCGGCTCTCAGAACGCACGCGAGCCAGAAGCCCCTGGCGCACCATTCGCGCGAGCAGGGACTCGGAGTCGAGCGATGTCGACGCGTGGCCGCGGACCGCCTCGACTTGCGCTCGTGTCTGCGGGCCGAGGTAGGCGACCATGACGAGGATCTCGAGCTGCTCCGCGGAGGGCCGTGGCGTCTCCTCGGTCACGGTCAGGCAGCGAACGGCCTCGGTGGGGCCGCCGGGCAACGGCCAGAGCCGTACCTCGCCGCCGTCCTCGGTGATGCTGAAACCGACCGCACGCAAACGCTCGGCGGCGGTGTCGAGATTCTCCCGGACCGCGGGAACGGAGATCGCGAGCGCGGACGCCAGTTCGGCGAGCGCGACGCGTTGCCGTGCCACGAGCGCGGCGCACAGCGCGACAAGCACGTCGGCCCCCAGCGGTCTTGGCGGCCTCGACGGGATGACCGCGGCCGGCGGTGGCTCCAGGCCGAGGGCGGCTCGCAGCCGTGCGTAGGTGCGCACCGAAGGAATGCGCGAGGCGTTCTCGATCTGGTTGACCACGGTGCGCGAGATCGTCGCAAGGCGTGCGACTTCACCCTGACTCATCCCGAGGAGCCGGCGCCGATCGCGGATCTCGCGCGCCAGCTGCGCACCGTCGGCGCGGACCTTCGCGTCAACCTCCGCAGGGGTTGTCGCGCGACGAACGGGCGTTCCCTCCACGGGAAGATGGTATTGGAAATGGGGGATGTCCGCCAGCCCCGGTGTTGCAGGATGTGAACACGCGAATACGTGCACGATAACTGACCACTATCGTGCATATACTCTGCCTGTGGAAAAGTGGCGCGAGCCGGTGGACAACGGCGCGAACGCACCGTCCGACGCCGTCACCCCGCCGCCTGCGCTCATGCGGCCGGTGCCGGCGGCGCGCGACCGGCTCGACTCCACCCACCTGGCGGCGCCCGCCGCGCTCATCCCCGAGCTGGAGCGGCTACGCGCCGCCGCGGCAGACCACCTGCGCCATGCCCGGGCCGAGGCGACCCTCCGTGCCTACCGCTCCGATATCGGCGCTTTCACGCTGTGGTGCCGGCGGTTCGGGCTCGAGGCGCTGCCCGCCGAGCCTGACACCGTGGCGCTGTACCTCACGGCATGCGCCGAGCAGGGGGCGGCCATCGCCACGCTGCGGCGCCGGCTGGTGGGGATCGCGTACGCGCACCGGACGGCGGGGCTGCTCTCGCCGACGCGGCACGAGACTGTGCGCCACGTGCTGGCAGGCCTGGCGCGCGAGCGGGGCTCGCGCCCCCGCCAGGTCAGTCCCATTCGCCTGCCGCAGCTGCGCCATGCTGGATGCCACGCCTGAGGACCTGCTGGTCGAGGTCCGTGACCGCGCCATGCTGCTGCTCGGATTCGCCTCGGGGATGCGCCGCAGCGAGCTGGTGTCGCTCGATGTCGGTGACCTCGCCTTCGTCGAGGAGGGGGTGGATGTGTTCCTGCGGCGGAGCAAGACGGATCCTGAGGGTGAGGGGCGCGTGATCGGGATTCCGTATGGGCGGCAGTCCGAGACCTGTCCGGTGGTTGCGCTCCGGCGGTGGATCGGTATCGCCGGACTCTCGAAGAGCGATCCGCTGTTCCCACGGTTGGTCCCTTCCGGTCGGCCGTCCGGCCGGCCACGGAAGAACGTCGGCCGGATCCGCCCCGGCCGCCTGAGTGCGCAAGGCGTTGCCCGCGTCGTGCAGCGTGCAGCTTCGCGCGCCGGCCTCGACGCGGCCGCGGTCGCCGGCCATTCGCTGCGCAGTGGGTTCGCCACCGAAGCGGCGGCGCAGGGCGCGCCCGAGCACGCGATCATGCGCCAGACGGGGCACCGGAGCCTCGCGATGCTCCGGCGATACATCCGCGAGGGCGACCGCTATCGCGACAACGCCGCCAGCTATCTGGGACTGTGACAGGTCAGCTTCCTGAGCGTAGATCCCAGTGCCCTGGCCAATGACCTGAGATCGGCGCCACCTGGGAGGTTCATCGTCCAACGATTGGGAGGTGAGGACCCCGGCAGCGGGCGGTCCATCGTGGCGCCGTGGGAGGCTGGCGCCTTGATACGTGGGAGGTTGGGCGTCGACCATCTATTTGAGAAAGAGATCGAGATGCAGATATCGACAGCGTCCAGGTGAGACGGGGATTTCTTCCCTCGGCCACCCAGCTGACAATCTCGACAGTCTCCCTCCCACTCCGAGCGGCCAACCCGACGGTGACCCTCCCACCTGGCGTGGAATAAGCCAAGACGCGATCCGCCTGGCGTCGAACCCGACGCTCGCCCTCCCACCTCGCCATCGTTCTATGCCAAACGATCGCCGACGTGGGTGACCCGCAGTGGTTCTCACGGGTCCACGTGGGAGGTTGAGCGTCCGATTTTCAGCCGACGCCTTCCAGATGCGCGTCATGCACCCTCACGATGCGGAGGGCACGAAAAGTGGGAGGGTGAACGTCGACTCCGCTTCTGCAGAGTCGTTGACTCCCCTGCCGGTGCGCACTAGTGTTCGGGTCGACTGGCTTTCGACCACCCCTCCGTCATTCTTCAGGAGCCGTCACGATCACCGCCCCTCCCAAGAACTCCAACGCAGCCGGAGCGGAAGCAGACTCTACCGCCGTCGTCGCGGTTGAGGAGCTCGGTCGGCGCCGTCTGTGGCGAGCCTGTGTCGAACACCTGAAAGCCGAGCTGCCGCTGACGACGTGGGCAACCTGGCTCGCCAACTCCGTCCTCGTTGAAGCCGCCGACGGTCGCTATGTCATCGGCATCGGGCAGCAGATGGGCGTGGACTGGATCGCCCAACGGTATCTGTCCGCAATCGGTGACGCCATCGCGCGACAGACCGGGCACCGCGGGAGGCTCACCGTCGAGCTCATTGTCGTCGACGGGCTGGCGCTGCCGGAAGCCGATGACGCGCCGACCGTGGTCGAGGTGGAGATTGTCCGTCCGCCACGCGAGGGCGATGGACACGATCGTGCGCGCATCGAGAACAATCTCGGCCGCAAAGCGATCTTTGCCTTGCAGGGAAAACGCGGACCGAACGTCGGCACCGTCACGGTG
>JAFALX010000426.1 GCA_019234035.1 Candidatus Dormiibacterota bacterium
CGAGCCGACGAACCACCTCGACCTGTCGGGTATCGAGTGGCTGGAGGCCTTCCTGCGGGAGTCGCCGCTGGCGATGGTGCTGGTCTCGCACGACCGGCGCTTCCTCGACGTCGTGTGCACGCGCGTGCTGGAGCTGTCGCACGGCGTGCCCGAGGAATACCCCGGGAACTACAGCGCATACGTGAAGCTGCGCGGCGAACGCAGGGCGCGACGCGAGAAGGAGTGGGAGGCGCAGCAGCAGCACATCTCCCACCAGGAGGACTTCATCCGCCGCTACAAGGCGGGGCAGCGTGCCCGCGGGGCCCGCGGCCGGCAAACGAAGCTCGACCGGCTGGCACGCGTCCCCCGCCCGGTCGAGGACCGCCGGCCGCGATTGCGCCTGACGTCGACGCCCGGCGCCAACGTGCTGATGCGCGCCACCAACCTCGTCGCCGGGTATGGAGGAGCCGGCATCGTCTCGCTGCCGCGCGCGGTGATCGCGCCAGGCGACCGCATCGCCATCGTCGGCCCGAACGGCAGCGGCAAGTCGACGCTGCTGCACACGCTCGCCGGTGAGCTCGTTGCTGTTTCGGGAACGGTGACGCCGGGCGCGCGGCTGAGCGCGCGCCTGTACCGGCAGGATCTCGGCCGCGACGAGGAAGCCGCGATCGCTCCGTCGAACGGCGAGGTGGCCACCGTGCTCGACGCGCTGCTGCACGACCATCCCATCGGCGAGGAGCGGGCCCGCACGATGCTCGGTGCCCTGCTCTTCAGCGGTGACGAGGTGACCAAGCCACTGCCCGCGCTGAGCGGCGGCGAGCGCGCGCGCCTGGCGCTGGGGCGCCTCGCGCTGGAGCCGACGAACCTGGTCTTCCTCGACGAGCCGACCAATCACCTCGACATTCCGGCGCAGGAGGTCCTGGAGGACGCCATCCGGCAGTACCCGGGCGCGGTTGTGCTGGTCAGCCACGACCGCGCCCTCATCGACGCCATCGCCACGCGGGTGTGGTCGATCGAGAACGGTCAGGTGCGCGAGGTGCTGGGCAACTATGCGGACCTCGAACGCACCCGCTCGCGCGCAGCGCCTGGCGACGCGCCGCGTGCCGGCGGCGTCGCACAGCCTCCGCCGGCGCAGCGCCCGGCGCCGGAGCCCGCGGCGGCAGCAGCGGGACGCCGCGACCGCGCGAAAGGGCGCCGGCACAGCGCGGACGTCCGCCGTCTGGAGGAGGAGATCGCGCGGGTGGAAGCCGAGCTGGCTGCGACGCGGCAGCGCCTCCTCGACCCCGCCTCGTTCACCGATCCGGCCGCAGGGGCGGAGCTGGGACGGGAACACGACCGGTTGGAGGGAGCGCTCGCCGAGCTGTACGACCGGTGGGCCCAGTCCGAGTGACGCCACCGGCCGAAGGGACGGCTACCCGCTGCGCTCCTGCAAGCCGAGCCGCTTGGCTCTCGCCCCGGCGTGGCCGAAGACGGCGAACCCCGCGGTGATCAGCACGGCGCTTCTGCGGAGATGTCAGAGCCAGCCCGCCGTCTGCGCCTGTCGCACCGCTTCCATGCGATTGCGCGCGCCCGTTTTCTGGATCGCTGATGACAGATAGTTGCGCACCGTTCCCTCGGACAGGAACAAACGCGTCGCGATTGCGGCGATCGTGCTGCCGTCGGACGCAGCGCCCAGCACGTCGCGTTCGCGGTCGGTGAGCGGGTTCGGACCTGCGCTCAACGCGGCCGCGGCGAGCGTGGGATCGATGACGCGTTCGCCTGCCACCGCGCGCCGGATGGTGGCGGCGAGCTCCTCGGACGGTCCGTCCTTCACGATGAATCCGGATGCGCCCGCCTCCATCGCGCGGCGGAGAAACCCGGGCCGGCCGAACGCGGTGAGCATCAGGATCACGCAGTCCGGCTGCGCGCGATGCAGCTGCTGTGCGGTCTCGATGCCGTCGAGCGCGGGCATCTCGATGTCGAGGAGCGCGACGTCGGGGCGCAGCCGTTCCGCCGACAGCAGTGCCTCGTCGCCGCGTCCCACCTGAGCGACGACCTGGATGTCGCCCTCCAGCTCGAGCAGTGTCGCCAGCGCGCCGCGGACCATCGCCTGGTCCTCGGCGATGAGCACGCGGATCACTCGCCGGGCAGCGACGCGGCGATGCGGAAGCCGCCGCCGGGGACCGCGCCCGCGTCGAGCGTGCCGCCGACCTTCGCCATGCGCTCGCGGAGTCCGCGCAGCCCGTGACCGCTGCCGTTCGACTCCGCGGCGCGGTCCCTGGTGCCGACGCCGTCGTCGAACATCTCGAAGCGCACGCCGTCATTCGCCTCGCTGATCGTGATGCGGCAGCGCCGCGCGTGGCTGTGGCGCAGGACGTTGCTCACGCCCTCACGCACCGCCCATGCCAGAGCCCCTTCGGTCGCTTTGGGGATGTGCTCCGCTGTCTGCTGCACGTCGAGCTCGATGCCCGCGGCGGCAAGGACCTCGGCCGCCCCGCGCAGCTCGCCACTGAGCGACTGCTCGCGGTACCCGGCGACCATCTCGCGAAGCTCGCGCAGCGAATCCCGTGACACCTGCTCGACATCGCCGATCGCCGCCCGCGCTCCCTCGAGGTCGGTGTCCATGGTGCGGCGCGCCACCTGGGCCTTCAGCGTGATCACGCTCAACGAGTGGCCGAGCACGTCGTGCAGATCGCGCGCGATGCGCAGCCGCTCGTCGGAGACGGCCAGCCGCGCCACCTCCTCGCGCGCCTTGTTGAGCTCGATGAGCAGCGTGAACATGCGCCGCCAGAACACCATCATCACGCCGAGGCCGGCGGTGAGGAGGTAGAGGTCCCAGTTGGCCAGGATGCCGATGCCCGCGTGCCAGACCGCGAACACCTCGAGTGCCCCGAGCCCCAGCGCCGCCGTCACCGCCCATCGTGCCGGCAGCACCGTCCCGGCGGCCACCGTGACGTAGATGAGCCCGCCCTCCCAGTTGCCGCCAAGCACGACCACAACTGGGAGCGTGATTGCCGTGAGCAGCCCCAGGCCCCAGAGCCCGGTTGCGTCCGCCTGCTTGGGGTCAGGGAACGCCGACCACATGGTGCGCAGGTACAGCACCACGAACACGGCGAGCCAGAGGCTGAGCAGCGCGGCCTTCCAGCCGGGGTAGTGGTTGCTGAAGATGTCGCTGATCGGATAGATGAGGAACAGCAGCCACACCGAGATCCACAGACGGCTGACCAGCGTCGCGCGGCGGCGGTCGCCGAACGCGGAAGACACCGGGCTGCGAGTCGGTTCCGCAGGCACGGTGTCTGTCGAGGGGTCCATGCCGGAGATCGTAGGCTCCATCGCCTGAGGGCAAACGCCCTATGCCTTCTTGACCAGCTGGCGCGAGGCGAACCAGGCGATCACGCCGGCACCGGCAAACCAGGCGAGGAGGACCAGCGCATCGCCGCCGGCCGGGGCCTCACCCCGCGCGATCGACCAGCCGAGCGCCGCCAGATGATT
>JAFALX010000439.1 GCA_019234035.1 Candidatus Dormiibacterota bacterium
AGACCGTGCGCGGCGTCGGCTACCGCCTGCGCTCGCTGAGTGGGAGCACGGCGGCGGAGCGATAGTGTCGGCTCGACACTCCCCGTGCTCGCCGGCCTGACCCGGCCCCTGCGCTCGCTGCGCTGGCGCCTGACGCTGACGTTCGTCGCTCTGCTGGCCGTGCTGCTCGCAGGGCTCGGCGCGTTCTCGTACCTCTCGCTGCGCAGCAGCCTGATCAGCAACCGCGTGGCGGCGTTGCAGGGCGACTACGACGCGGGCCATCTGGTGCTGCAGCGCGTCGCCGGCGCGCCCGCCGTCGCGCGCGGACGCCAGCTCTGCGCCACCGCCCCCGCGCTCATCGGCAGGACCGTCGGCACCGTGCTGCTGCAGGCCGGCGGCCGCACCGTGCAGGTGGTCGTGTACGACGCGGCGCTCGTGGAAACGGCGACCGTTCCGGTCGACGCAGACCCGCCGCACCTCGACCCCGCCCAGCTGCAGCACGTCGTGGCGGCGCACACCCGATCAGCGGCGCAGGTGCTGCCCACGCCCGCCGGCGATCAGCTCGTCGTGGGCTTTCCCATCCTGTTCTCGTCCCGCATCTGCGGCGTGGCCCAGCTGTCGGTGCCGATGGCCCCGCTCGACGCGGTGCTGCACGATGAGATCGTGCTGCTCGCCGCGGGCGGCGGCGCTGTGCTGCTGGCCGCGCTGCTCCTCGGCCTGCTGCTGACCGGGCGAACGCTGCGGCCGTTGCGCCGGCTGACGGCGACCGCGCGTGAGCTTGCCGCGGGCGACCTGCGCGCCAGAAGCCGCCTGCAGCCCCGCGATGACGAGGTGGGCGTGCTCACCGCCAGCTTCGACGACATGGCCGACCGCATCGAGGATCTGTTCGCGGCGCAGCAGGAGTCGGAGGCGCAGGTGCGCCGTTTCATCGCCGACGCTTCGCACGAGCTGCGCACGCCGGTGACGGCGCTCAAGGGATACATCGACGTGCTGCGGCGTGGTGCCGCGCGCGATTCGGCGGCGCTGGATTCGTCCCTCGAGGCGATGGCAGCGGAGGCCGACCGCATGCGCCGGCTCGTGCTCGACCTGCTCACCCTGGCGCGCATCGACGCGCACCGTGCCCTGCAGCCGGAGGTGCTCGACGTCAACCGCGAGCTCACCGAGGTGCTCGACGAGGGCGTGCCCGGCATGCCCCCGGCCCTCGAGCGTCAGTTCGCGCCGGCGCCGGTGCAGGTGAGCGCCGACCGCAACGCGCTGCACGCGATCGCCCGCAATCTTTTGGTCAATGCCTGCAAATACGCGTCAGGGTCGCGGCAGCGCTGGAGCACGAGCATCGACGGCGAGCGCGTGCGCATCGACGTGCACGACGAGGGCCCCGGCATCGCCGCGAGCGATCTGCCTCACGTGTTCGAGCGCTTCTACCGCGGCGAGAAGACGCGCGCCCGCGAGGAGGGCGGCAGCGGGCTCGGCCTGAGCATCGTGCAGGGCCTCGCTCGCTCGATGGGCGGCGACGTGGCGATCTGGAGCGCGGAGGGGGGCGGGACGACCGTCAGCGTGTGGCTGCCGCGTCCATCGCCCGCCTGATCTCGTCGAGCCACGAAGCGGCGTAGAAGGTTTGGCCCTCGGACGTGTCGATCGGCATCAGCGGCGCGTCGAGCCGCAGCGGATCCCAGGTCTTCCGCTCGATGCGGGCCCGCACCTCGGCCGCGCGCTGCGCGTCGAGATGGCCGGGGTGACGCCGTCCGCTGCGCTCGTTCCAGCGACGCATCAACACGTCGGTGGCCGCGGTGACATGCACCTGCAACAGGATGGCGCCGCGGTTCGCGCGCAGTCGCTCGATCCGGTCCATGTCGCGCACGGTGAACGTGCTCTCCAGGATCACACCGGCATCACGGGCGGCGACGGCGTCGGCAGCGGCGAAGAATGAGACGAGCGCGGCGCTGCTGAGCGCCATCGAGTCCATCACCGACTCGACGCCGAACTCGTCCATGAGCGGTTCCTTGAACGCGTCCTTGTGCAGCGTGACAAGCCCGGTGAGCCGGCCGATCGCCTCGGCGACGGTGCTCTTGCCGCCCGCGGGCGGCCCTCCCACGAGCACCACCAACGGCTGCGACATCCGTGCAGATGCCAGCGCGCGCAGCACGTTGCGGGCCTCGTGCCTCATGAGCCCACGGTTCACCGGCGGCGCCCCCCCGTGTTGGAATCGGCCCCCACGATCACAGGTTGAATGGTGACTGGAATGACAGGGTGCTGAGCACGGTCAGCCGTCCCGTGGCGAGGAGCAGGCCGAAGACGAGCAGGATGCCGCCGGCGACGAGGTTGATCACCCCGAGGTGGCGGTTGACCGCGCGGATCGCGCCCTGCAGGCGGTCGGCGAGCAGTGCCACCGCGAGGAAGGGGATGGCGAGGCCGGCGCAGTACACGATCATGAACGGCAGGCCGCCGAGCTCACGGTTCTGCGCGACCGTCAGGATGGCCCCGAGCTGCGGGCCGAGGCACGGCGTCCAGCCTGCGGCGAAGGTCAAGCCCAGCAGGAAGGCGCCGGCGCTCCCGTTCTCCGGCGTGAGGTGGAAGCGCCGCTCGCGCATGAGAAAGCCGAACTTGAAGACACCGAGCGTCTGCAGCGCCATGACGATGATCACGGCCCCCGCGATGCGGTTGACCAAGTCCAGGTTGCGCGCGAACACGGTCACGTCGAGCACCTGGAACAGGTAGAAGACCGCGATGAACACGACGCTGAAGCCGAGGACGAACGCGACGCCGTTGACCAGCACCGGCACGTTGGTTGCGGTCGCGGCGGAATCGGGGCCGTCCGCAGCTGCGAGCACGGGGCGGCCGGCCCGGCCGCTCAGGTAGGCCGCGTACGCCGGCATCAGCGGGAAGACGCACGGCGAGAGAAACGACACGAGCCCGGCGAGAAACGCCAGCGGATAGGTGGGCCCGGCTGCGAGCGCGATCACGTTCACCCCACCCTAGCGACGCACGGGGTCAGGGCGGCCCCTCGACGTACTCCCGCTCGCGCCAGCGGACGATCGCGTAGACGAGCACGAGCACGAAGAGGATCTCGAACACGAGCGGCGTCGGCCAGTGGAACGCGCCGACCGCGAAGGCGGCGAAGCCCGTCGGCGTCGGGGCGGGCGCCGAGCTCCTGCCCGGCGCGGGCTTGGGTGCGGTGGTCGGCGCGGGCGCCACCACCTGAGGCACCGGCGCGCCCGGAGCCTCGGGTGCGAGTGCTGGTGGCGCCGGCAGCGACGAGTCCGGCGACGCGTACAGCGTGGCCGCGCCCTTCGGCGGATCGAGCGCGACGATGACGGTCAACGGGTTCGTCGGCGCCAGCGCGATGCGCTCGACGTTCACGGCGTTGTTCGGCAGACCGGGTGCGAAGGCGGCGAAGGTCATGCCCGAGTCGGCCGACCGCAGCAGCGCGCCACCGGTGCTGCCGCCCTGGTCCGCGCCGGCGTAGACCACCGACGGGTCGAGCGGATCGAACGTGGCGGTCGTCGGCGACACCGATGACGGCACGCCGGTCGCGGACGTCCAGGTGGAGCCGGAGTCACCGCTGCGATACACGCCCTTGGTGGTCACGGCCACCAGCGGCCGCTGCGTCACCGTCGCATCGATCGGACCCGCGGTCAGCGAGCTCGCCGCGGCCCCGGCCGGGAGCCCGGACTGCAGCGGCTGCCACGTGGTGCCCGTGCCCCGATACAGGAACCCGGGTGCCAGGTTGCCGGAGTCGATCCCCGCGATGACTGTGAGCTGGGGCGCGTTGGACGCCACCGCGAGCGACGACACGGAATCGCCGGCGAGGCCGGAGAGGTGCCAGTTCTTGCCGTCGGGGCTGAGGAAGACGCCGTTGTCAGTCCCTGCCGCGAGGCCGTCGAGCCCGAAGGCCATGGCGCGGACGTCGGCCTCGGCGGGCAGTCCGCTCGACGCATCGACCCACGTGGTGCCGGCGTCGGGGCTGTACATCACGCCGCGCGACGCCGTGCCGGCGAGGGCGGCATTGGAGTTGCGCGCGTCGAACCCGACAACCCAGGCGCGAACTCCGGGCTGCGTCAGGTGCCAGGTCGCGCCGGAATCGCGGCTCGTGTACACCCCGGCGTCGCTGCCGGCGAGGATGGTCGACGGGACGCTCGGGCTGACCGCCACGCTCCAGATGCGCCCTCCGTTGAGCGACGGCAGCGCTCCGAGCGGCTTGAAGGTGTCCGCCGCGTGCACCGGCGTGATTCCGGGCAGCGCTCCCAGGGCGGCCGCCGACGCGGACAGCGCAGCAAGGAGGGCGAACATTGCTCGCTGTCGCCGGGATCGCGGGCCAACCGGAGTCCGGGGCCGGGCAGAAGGACGAGACATGTAGGCGACCGCCACCCAGGATAGCAGCGGTGGTTTAGCCGACCACCACCCGCGGTGAACTACAGGTAGCGATGGCAACCACGTTCAAGGACTACTACGCCACGCTCGGCGTGCCCCGCACGGCCACCGAGAAGGAGATCCGCTCCGCCTTCCGCAAGCTCGCCCGCAAGCACCACCCCGACGTCAACCAGGGCGACGCGTCGGCGGAGGAGCGCTTCAAGGAGATCAACGAGGCGCACGAGGTCCTCGGCGATCCTGAGAAGCGCAAGAAGTACGACGAGCTGGGTCCGCGCTGGCAGGAGTACGAGCAGTGGGAGCGGGCCGGCAGGCCGGGCCCCAACCCCTTCGAGGCGCGGACGGCGCCGCGGGGGGAGCCGTTCGAGTACCGCACGGTCTCGCCCGACGAGCTCGAGGACCTCTTCGGCAACTCGGCGCCGTTCAGCGACTTCTTCGAACAGTTCTTCGGCGGCGGGGGCGGCGGGGGCGGCGGGCGCGACGCCCGTGGCCGCTCACAGACCTTCCGTCAGCGCGCCACCCCGCCGGCGCGGGGGCAGGACGTCGAGGGCGAGACCGATGTC
Organism: Candidatus Dormiibacterota bacterium; assembly: GCA_019234035.1. Lineage (GTDB taxonomy): Bacteria > Chloroflexota > Dormibacteria > Aeolococcales > Aeolococcaceae > JAFALX01. The sequence goes on from JAFALX010000439.1 coordinate 4,908, forward strand.
ACCCTCGAGGAGGCGTACAGCGGCACAAGCCGGACGATCGAGCTGACCGACGGCGAGGGGCGCTCTAGGCGAGTCGAGATCAAGATCCCGGCAGGCATCCATGAAGGCGCGCGTGTCCGCGCCTCAGGCCAGGGCGGGAGCGGAGCCGGCGGCGGCGGCGCGGGCGATCTGTTCGTCAAGGTCCACGTCCGCGATCACGCGGGCTTCACGAGGCACGGCAGCAATGTGGAGGCACGGGTCCAGGTCCCGCTCGCGGTTGCGATCGCCGGCGGCAGCGTCCCGGTGCGGACGCTTCGCGGGACGACGGTCTCGCTGACGATCCCAGCCGCCACGCAGAACGGCTCCCGCCTCCGGCTGCGCGGCCTGGGCATGCCCCACGTGCGCGGCGAAGGCGCGGGCGACCTCATCGCCGTGGTCGACGTCCGTCTCCCCGTGCCGGTGCCCGAAGAGCTCGATTCTTGGGCGAAGCACCAGCAGGCCGAGGGCGCCTCAAAGGAGTAGCCGCGCGGTCTCCGGGGGCGGCGCGCACGGTCCCCATTTGGCCTGGTACGCGTGGTACAGTCACGCCGCTCGGTATATGGCGGGCGCACACAGCGGCGCAGCGGCAGGCCGGGCGATCAGTCCAGATCTCCCTATCCCTTCCCGACCCGGGGCAGGAAGCGGCTCGTCCGTTTCCTGCCCTACTCATACGAGGGGATCGGTGAACTGGATCACCGCGGGAGGTCGTGGTCCAGGCTGAAGTGACGCCCGACTGAGCACAGCCACCCGCTCTCCTCGGTCGGGAAGAACAGAAACCGGCTGATCGTGCGCTGGCCTCCCTCGGCGTTGCAGTACTGGACCTCGATCAGGAAGGGCTGGTGCGCCGAGATCACCGCCGCCATCGGGGCGTGCATCGGGTCGGCGCGATCGCGGATCGCACCCTGCCAGAAGCCGGTGTCGCTCGGCGCGATGTACAGGTCGCGTGTCTGCGGGCGGAAGGTGTCGAGCGGCGCATGGTCGGCGGGCATCGACGAGAGGTCGGCCGTCGGCGACCAGGACTGGATGACCGCCATGCCCGCGCCGGCGTTGCGCAGCGAGACGGCGATGTAGATGACGCCGTCGGTCACCTCGGCGATGCCATGGCCGCCGTCCAGCCGGTGCACCCGGCGGTCGACCCAGGTGACCTTCTGCGTGCCGTCGCCCAACCGCGATTGAAACAGGAGCGGGCGGATGTTGAACGAGAGCGCGCGCTCCGCGGTGCGCGCGGCGCGATTGGCCGAGCGGATCGACGCGAACGTCGCCACCGCGAGCACGAGCGTGCCGAACGCCGTGGCGAGCGACGAGATCGTCCCCCAGTCGACGGCGGCCAGGCTCAGAGGTGCAGCTCCCGGACCAGCGTGTGTTCGCGGTCGGGACCGACCGACACGATGTCCACCTCGGCGCCGCAGAGCTCGCCGATGCGCGCGACGTAGTCGCGGCATTCGCGGGGCAGATCGTCGAAGCTGCGGCAGTCGCGCGTCGACCTGCGCCAGCCGGGCAGCTCCTCGTACACCGGGTCGAGGTGCTTGAGGTGCGAGATGTTGGCCATCGGGTGATCCCAGTGCTCGCCCTTGCTCATGTAGCCGGTGCAGATCCGGATCGTGTCAAGCTCGTCCAGAACGTCCACCTTGGTCAGCACGATGGAGTTGATGCCGTTCGTATTCACCGCGTAGCGGCCGACGGCCGCGTCGAACCAGCCGACGCGCCGCGCGCGCCCGGTCGTCGTGCCGTACTCGTTGCCGTGCTCACGGATGAACTCACCAAGCCCGTTGCGCAGCTCGGTCGGAAACGGGCCGTAGCCGACGCGCGTCGTGTATGCCTTGAACACGCCGAGGGTCGACGTGATGCGCGACGGGGGTATGCCGCTGCCCGTGCACGCGCCGCCCGCGGTCGGCGCGGACGACGTGACGTACGGGTACGTCCCGAGGTCGATGTCCAGCATCACGCCCTGCGCGCCCTCGAGCAGGACGCGCTGCTCATCGCCGAGCGCCGACTGGATGATGGGATAGATGTCGCGGATG
>JAFALX010000092.1 GCA_019234035.1 Candidatus Dormiibacterota bacterium
CCAGCGCATTGGAGCCCCAGTCCGCCACCGGTCTTTATCGGGCCGCTTTTTCCGATCTTCGGTTTGGCCGTTCTTCTTGCCGGCCGTGTAACGGCGTTGCCTCAGGAACAGCTGTTGGTGAACAGGCTCGGCAGCGTTATCGGCGAATAAAGGCGCTGACCGTCTGCCGGATGGTCGGGAAGGCGAGATTCGAACTCGCGACCTCACGGTCCCGAACCGTGCACTCTAACCTGGCTGAGCTACTTCCCGGGACCGCCGATGATACCACCGGCCCTTTCGCCCCCCGGAGCCGCGCGCGCATACTGAACTTCTTCGTCAATTCAGGAGAAGGGCCATGGGCCACATCACGATCAGCGACACGATCGCGGCGCCAGTGGAGACGGTGTTTGCTTACGTCGACGACCATCGCAACACGACCAAGTACATGAAAGACCTCGTGAAGTGGCAGCCGACGACGGACGTCACGCACGGGAAGGGCGCCAAGTTCGCTGTGGGAATGAAGGCGGGTCCCACCACCCTCAGCTCCGTGGTCGACATCAACGCGTGGACCGAGAACAAGACCATCGCGTGGACGTCACTGGAGGGGTTCAAGCAGACCGGCAAGTGGTCGTTCAAGGCCAAGGGCGGCCAGACCGATGTCACCTTCGACATGGACTACGAGTTCGGCGGTGGTATCGCGGGTCGCATGCTCGGCAAGGCCGCGGAGCCGATCGTTCGCAGCAACCTCGAGGCGTCGGTGCGCACCCTCAAGTCGCAGACGGAGAAGCTCGCCAAGCCGCGCTCGGGCTCAGGGAAGTCCGGCACCCGCGCCCGTGCCACAAGCACGAAAGCGACGGGAACCCGACAGCGCCAGAGCAAGTAGGGCTCCGCGTCCACCTGCCCCTGATGCGGGCCGCGGCCATGTTCACACCAGTCCTTGTCACGGACGCTGTCTGACGGCAACGCAGTGGGCCGGTTCCAGGTCAGCAGAACATTCCCTTCGTGACAGCGAATCGCGAAGCCACGTCGTAGTCGTACACCGAAATCGTGTACGGCCCAGCCTGGTACACCGCTGTCGGTGTTCCAAACACGGCGGCCGACGGCTGCGACGCCCCGCACCCAGCACCCATAGGCGTGATGAGGAATGTGGCGGACCGCGCCGGGACGTACTCGCCTTGCGGGGCGAAGCGGTATGGGCAAAGACTCCCGGCTGGCCCGCGACAGACGCCGTCACCGGCCAGAACGGGCCAGATGGACAGCTGCCCGCGGGCGCGCCAGTCCACGTCGTACGTCACCCAGTACCCTGCATATCCCCGCTGCAGGTGGTGTGCGAGCAGCACCGGAAGCGGATCCCCATCCGGCAGCGACTGCATCTGTGCTGTGTACTGCGCGGCGTCGAGACTGGCGGTGCGGGCTGCGTCGTTGGCCGCATAGGCCGCGAACACGACCAGCGCGGTGGCAGCCGCTGCGGCTGCGCGCCGTGAAAGGTGCGCCGGCGTCAGCCTCAGTGTCGGAACCGCGGCCAGCAGCGCCGCGAGCGCGAAGTAACACCCGACGAGGTAGTGACCATTCAGCGAGCTGCCGATCGCGCCGTACCCGAGAACAATGAACGCCGCGACAAGGCACACAGCTGCGGCTGACCAAAATGTCACGTACGCCTGCAGCGCTGCCCGACCGCTGCCTCCTTCCCCAGCGGGACGGCGCTGCTCGCGGCCGAACACGACAAGTCCTGCGAGTGCGCCGACAACGAGCACGGAGAATGCGGCGGACACGGCAGTCACCACATCGCCGTACCAGCCCCCGGTGAGCATCCACACCGCTGTGCGGGCGGTCATCACCACCGACGCGCCCATTTCGCTGGTGCCGCCAGGAGGGACGATGTTGACGATACCGATGCCCTGAATCCTCATGATGGCAAGCGCAAAGCCAACCGCAGCGACGGCCGTGAGCGCGGTCCTGAGTGCGCTCAACAACTGGAGACGCGTCATACAGCGGCGCAGGCTTACCGTCGCGATCGCCCACGGGATGAGCCCGAAGACGATGATCTGTGGGTCGCTGACAACGAAGACGCCGATCGCGCATCCGACGAGGACCGATCGGACACCGCGCGGTCTCGCTGCGAGGTCGCGGACCAGGTGCCAGCACAGCAGGGCAGCGCCGACGTACGTCGTGATGTGGTTGTCGGGGGACAGCAGCGTCCAGAGCACCACTGGCGGCAGCACCGCCAGGGCGCAGCCAACGCAGAGTGCCGCTCGGCGTCCGGCGGCGATGCGCGCCGCCCGCACCAGCACCACAGCCGCGATCACGCTCAGCACAGGTCCGATCCAGTACTCGACGCCCATGCGAATGCTCAGCGGAACCCAGTGCAGCAACTCGTCGAACCAGACCACGGCGATCGATGTTTGAGTCGGCAGCAGCATCGGGCCGTGTCCCGTAGCCAGGCCCTGGGCGATGAAACTGATGTCGGAACTGTCGCTGGACCGGTAGACCGCCTCCATGAGGGCTGGCAAGCGGACCAGCATCACGACCCCACTTGCGACCGCCGCCACCGCGGCGAGAACGGCCGTCGCCTGCCATGGCCTCAGGCGCCGAGCCCGCGCCGTCCGCCGGCTGGCACCTGCGATATTGGTTCGCGGCAGCGCGGCGACGCCGGTCTGCGGAGGGTTCGGCACGATCGTGGACGTTAGGGCCAAACCGCCGCGCGATCCGACCTGTTACGTGGCCGCGAAATTGTCGCTCCGTCCGGCCTTCGCGGTCCGTACGGGCCCGGCGCAGGCGAACGGGTCCCAAGAGGCCTCGCCGCGCCCCGGTTTACAATCGGCTTTGGGCCGTCGGAGGCGCACCCGGCCCAGGGAGTTCCACGATGACCACAGAACGCTCGGCGGTGAACGGGCACCACGCCCGGACAGGCGGAGAACGGGTCAAGCGCGGCCTGGCAGAGATGCTCAAGGGCGGCGTGATCATGGATGTCGTCACGCCCGAACAGGCCAAGGTCGCGGAGGACGCCGGCGCCGTCGCGGTGATGGCGCTGGAGCGCGTGCCCGCTGACATCCGTCGCGACGGTGGTGTCGCGCGCATGAGCGATGTCGGCCTGATCAAGGAGATCATGGCCGCGGTCACGATCCCGGTGATGGCGAAGGCGCGCATCGGGCACTTTGTGGAAGCACAGGTGCTGCAGTCTCTGGGCATCGACTACGTCGACGAATCAGAGGTGCTCACGCCCGCCGACGAGGAGCATCACATCGACAAGTGGCGGTTCACCGTCCCGTTCGTCTGCGGGGCGCGCGACCTCGGTGAAGCGTTGCGGCGCATCGCGGAAGGTGCCGCGATGATCCGCACCAAGGGCGAGGCGGGCACCGGCAACGTCGTCGAGGCGGTGCGGCACATGCGCGCGATGCAGGGCGGCATCCGCCAGCTCAGCGCACTGCGTCGCGACGAGCTCGCCGCGGAGACGAAGCGCCTCGGCGCGCCGCTCGACCTGGTGCAGGAGGTGCACGAGACGGGCAAGCTTCCCGTCGTCAACTTCTCGGCCGGCGGCATCGCCACCCCGGCGGACGCGGCGCTGATGATGCAGCTGGGCGCCGAGGGCAAC
>JAFALX010000260.1 GCA_019234035.1 Candidatus Dormiibacterota bacterium
AACTGCAATCTGGTGACGTCACTGGGCGCGAGCCCTCATCTCTCCCGCCCCAACCTGCCACAGCCGGCCAGACACTATCCGGCCGGCGTGACGCTCAAGATGCTGCCCTTCGGCGAGCACGCTCTACGCCACTTCCTCTTCCTGGAGCGACCCGAGGGGATGGACATCAACGACGACGAAGGCATGGCGGCGATGGAGTTCGCGATGCCCGTGATGGGCGAGGAGGAGATCGCACCGCACGCACAGGAGTTCCGCACGGTCGGACACCTGTACCGGTCGATCGAGCAGGGTTTCCGCCACCTGGCGGACAAGATCGGCGAGGAGAACCTGTTCCTCGGGCCACGCGACGCGCAGGCCGGCGGAGAGCTGTTCGGCTGGAAGGAGCTGGCGCCGATCTCGACGTGTGAGGACGCCGTCCGAGCGATCGAGGCCATCGTCGAGCAGGGCGAGGGCCCTCGCGGCGACTGGCGCAACGCGCATTTCGGCCGCTTCCTCAGCGTCTTCAACGAGTACGTCGAGATGATGAAGGAACAGCCGGACGTTGTCGTGACGCGCCCGGTGCTGCCGGTACTCGTGCGCGAGCCGGAGAGTGGAGAGCCCGTCGACGTGATCACCGACCTGGTCACCGCGCGGGTCGCCGACCTCGGCAACGTCGCCTACGAGGTGCTGTTGCAGCTGCTCTACCGGCTGCTGTGCCACGTCGACGAATCGGATGAGCAGATCAAGACGCTTGCGGACGTCGGGGTGCAGATGATGTTCGACGTCATCGAGCCGCTTGCTGACATCCTCACGACGATGCCCGTGGGCGCCGAGCACCCGGGCCGCACCGCGGGGCCGACGTTCGAGCTCTTCTATCAGCCCGACTACCTGCTGCCGCACCGCCGTGCCGCGTGGTTGCTGATGGCGGAGCACCTCGCCGACGCGGCGCTGCTGGCCGGCGGAGAGGCTGCTCGAGATCCGCGCTTCGGACCGGTTGCGGCCGCGCTCCGCGCTCACGCCGAGGCGCTGCGGGCCGGCGCCGCCTGAGGGCGGCGTGCCTCCATGAGCAGGGATACCCTGCGCGCCGCAGCTACTGCGGCTGCTCCAGGACCGGAGCCAGCACGCCGGTTTCGTAGACGCGTACGAGAGCCTGGGAGCGGTCTCGCATTCCCGTTCGTAGCAGGAGATCGCTCACGCGCGTTGCGGCCGTCTCCTCGGGGACCTTGAGCGCGTCGGCGATCTCGAAATTCGTGCGGCCGCGGGCGACCATGACCATGAGGTCCTGATCATTCTCGGCGAGCCGGTCGAACCACTTCGATTGCGGCGGCCGGCGCGCAGGCAGCGCATCGACCGCCCGCGCGAGCAGCCGCCGTATGCTCGGCAGGCCGAAGAGACCGTCCGCCCGGTTCACCGTGCGGATCGCGCGCAGCAGGTCGTCGGGCGGACCGCCCTTCACGACGAAGGCGCTCGCTCCGGCGCGCAGCGCGTCCACCACGTAGTCGTCCTGCTCGCTGGCGACGAGCACCACAAGACGCGTGCCCTGGATGAGCCGCGCCGCCTCGACCGCATCGATGCGCGGCGCGCGCAGGTCCATCAGCAGCAAGTCCGGCTGCAGGCGCTCCACCGCAGCCAGTGCCGTCACGCCGTCCCGCGCCTCGGCGACCACCGTGATGTCGCTCGTGGCGTCGATCACGTTGCGCACGCCAGACCGCGCCAGCTGCTGCGCGTCGGCCACGACAACGCGGATCACCGCAGCTCCCCTATGGCGCGACGATCCGCACGCTGACGTTGGAGAAGACGTTCTTGGTCTCGTGGCCGACCACGCTCAGCAGCACCAGGACGACCATCGCCATCAGGATCAGGATCAGGGCGTACTCGACGTAGCCCTGGCCCGCCTGACCACGCCGCAGCACGCTGCCGGCCAGCCGCGCCCGCGCGGCAAGAAGCGCATTCAATGCTTCCATCGCGTCGAGTATTGGCAGGGCACCGCCAATTCGCGCTCATGCGCGAGTGGCGAGTGGGTAACGAAGGCTCGACGTTCAGCCGGCGAGGCGCGCTGTCTGCAGGGCCGCGCCGTAACCGTGGGGCAGCGGCCGCGGCGGCTCCGGTCCGATGTAGAGGGCCGACGGCCTGATGAGGCGGTTGTCCGACGCCTGCTCGGCGATGGCCGCCGACCAGCCGACGGTCCGGCTGCACGCGAACGTCGGCGTGAACATCTCCGGCGGGATCCCGACGCTGTTCATCACGACGCCCGCGTAGAACTCGACGTTGGTGTACAGGCGCCGGCCCGGCTTGAGCGCGGCGAGCACGCGCAGCGCGGTGTCCTCGACGTGCCGGGCGAACGCGACCTGCTCGCCGCCGAGCTCACTTGCGACCTCACGCAGCAGGGTCGAGCGCGGGTCGTCAGTCTTGTACACGCGGTGGCCGAACCCCATCAGCCGGTGCCCGGCCGACACCTCCTCGCGCAGGTAGGCCTCCGTCCGGTCGGGCGTGCCGATCGCATCCAGCATGGCCAGCGCGCGCGATGGCGCACCGCCGTGCAGCGGCCCCGCCAGCGCGCCGAGTGCGCCGGTGAGCGCCGAGCCGATGTCCGACCCCGTGGACGTGATCACGCGCGCGGTGAACGTCGACGAGTTGAAGCCGTGGTCCATCGTCAGGATCAGGTACTGCTCCAGCGCCCGCGCGGCGCGCTCCCCTGGGCGCTCGCCCGTGAGCATCTGCAGGTACGCCGCGGCGTAGCCGAGGTCCGGGTCGGGGTCGACGGGCGGCAGCCCGAGATGGTGGCGATGCAGCCGCATCAGCAGCACGGGCACGAGCGCAGTGAGCCGCAGCGCCTCGGCGCGCAGCTGGGCGGGCGCAAGGTCCAGCGTGGGCTGCACGCCGCTCGCCGCCGCCGCCAGCGAGACCGCCGAGCGCAGCGCCGTCAACGGCGTGTAGCCGGGAAGGGCGGCGACCTGCGGCAGCAGGTCTTCCACTCCGCCCGGCAGCTGCCGTGCGGCGACCGTCTCCGCGGTGAACGTCGCCAGCGTGGCGTCATCCGGCAGGGTGCCGTCCATCAGCAGGTGCCAGACCTGCTCGAACGAGCAGCGCCGCGCCAGGTCGACGGCGTTGTAGCCCCGGTAGTGGAAGAACCCCTCCTCGCCGCGCACGTCACCGATCGCCGTCTGCGCGACCGCAACCCCTTCGAGTCCGCGCGGCGCGAGAGCCGGCGGCGCCGGCGTGCCGCCGGGCTGGACCTCCTCGATGTGCGCTACGCGCACGACGTGGCGGATGGACAGAATTCCGGCAACGCGCGCCCCGTCCATCACCGGGAGGTGCCGGAAGCGATGGGTGCGGAACAGTTCCAGCGACGCGGCGACCGTGTCGTCCACGGCGAGCGTGTACGGGTCGCGCGTCATCACCTCGGCGACGCTGGTGGTCGACGGATCGACGCCGTGTCCGACCGAGCGCAGCAGATCACGCTCGCTGACCATTCCGCTCAGCGCGCCGTCCTGGTCGAGGACGGCAGCGGCTCCCACCTTG
>JAFALX010000197.1 GCA_019234035.1 Candidatus Dormiibacterota bacterium
GTGACGACAGCCAGCGCGATGACCGCGCTGAACACGGTGGCAACCCACGTCGCGGCGATGCGGGGGAGGATCCGCATGCCGGCGATGATCACGGCCACGACGATGAACTTGAAGAGAAACAGCCCGTACACGCCGTGCGCGCCGTAGATGGACGCGGCGAACGGGTTCCGTTCGTAGGCGCGGCCGCTCGCGAGGGCGGCCAACGTCGTGAAGCAGTCGAGCAGGCTGAACAGCACGTACGCCGCGACGCTGATCGCGAAGATGTCCTGCTGACGCGTCGTGACGCGAGCGGAGGGGAGACGCTTCGGCACTGGTGTGACCCTACGCGCGCCATTTCCGCGGGCGTCACGTATCTATCGCTTTGCGACGCTCCCGTGAGGAGGTCTGCCATCCCGGTCAAAGGCGCGTTGTGCCGGGGTGACGTTTTGGTGGTTTGTGCGCGCTCTGACGCCGGATGAAACACGGAGGGCGGTGCGATCCGCGTCGCACCGCCCTTCCCTCCTCCCCAACGTGTCGCTTTCCCTCCCTGCCCCCTCACTACTCGAGACGTCGCTATTGGCCGGGAAACTCGTAATCGCGTGTCGCCACAACGGGCGGCTCTGATGCGGTGCCGGGCAGCCTGCCGTCCAGGTCGGGCAGACCGGCCAGCCATGCGTCGTCCGGTTGTGGTGCCGGCTGACCCCCGAGCGGAGGCGTATACGGCGCGCTGTGGCTCATCACCTCCTGCGGGAACATCGAACGTGCCAGCGCATCGGCTTCGGTGATGTAGCCGGCGCGGACGAGCCATCCAAGAGCGGCCTCGAGCGTGCACATGCCGTTGCTCGCGGATGTGAGCATGACGTTGCGCAGCTGGCCGACCTTGTTGTCACGGATGAGGTTGCGCACCGCGGCGGTGGCGATCAGCACCTCGAAGGCCGCGACGCGGCCGCCGCCGATGCGCGGCAGCAGCTCCTGGTGCACGACCGCGATCAGGGTGCTCGCGAGCTGGACGCGGATCTGTTGCTGCTGGGCGGCGGGGAAGACGTCGACGAGGCGGTGGATCGCCTGCGCCGCGTCGTTCGTGTGCAGGGTGCCGAACACGAGATGGCCGGTTTCCGCCACAGTCAGCCCGATCTGGATCGACTCGAGGTCGCGCAGCTCACCGATGAGCACGACATCGGGGTCCTCGCGCAGCGCACTGCGCAGCGCAGCCGCAAACGAGATTGCGTCGACGCCGATCTCGCGCTGTTCGATCACCGACCTCTTGTTCTCGTGCAGATACTCGATCGGATCCTCGAGCGTGAGGATGTGGCGGGCGCGCACGCTGTTGATGTGGTCGATGAGGCTCGCCTGCGTCGTCGACTTGCCGGCGCCGGTGGGACCGGTGAAGAGCACCAACCCGTGGGGGATGTGGGCCAGCTCACCGACCGATTCCGGCAGCAGCAGCTCGGTGAATGACGGGATGTGCGTCGGGATCGCTCGCAGTGCTACGGACACAGAGCCGCGCTGGCGGAATGCGTTGCCGCGGACTCGCCCGTGCTCGCCCCACTGGAACGAGAAGTCGACCTGGTTCTGGTCGGCGAACGTGATGCGCTGCTGCGGCGCGAGCACCTCGCGGGCCAGGCGATCGGTGTCCTCCGGTGTCAGCGCGACCTCGCCGTATGACTCGAGGTCACCGTCGATACGAAGGGCGGGCGGGGCGCCGGCGCTCAGAATCACATCTGAGCCACCGCGCTCGAAGAGCGTGTCCAACAGTTCGCGGAGGGAGACCGTCACGTCCATGGCGGTCTCATTGTTTCAGCGATTTCGCGGCATGTTGTGATGCACGTACGCTAGGAGATCTGGCCCCGCCGTATCAGGGATTCAACGGATGCGCAGCGAGGTCTCCGCCGCCATACTCTGCCGTGGCAAGGCATTCCAGAGGGGGAAGCCGGAGGGGGTCGCCAGAGGGGCGGCGGGTGTGGATCGGGCGCTGAAGCGGCACCCGGTCCTCAGCGCCCCGGGGCGGTCGTCCGAGGAGCTTCGTTCCAACGCCCTGAAGCGGGCCGGCGCTTCCGAGCCGGCTCAATCTGTTTAACCCCCACGATGTGCACGCCGTCGCCCGCGCCGTTGGACGCCTGCTGTCCCGCGTTGCTCGCGGTCTCGTCGCGGGCACGTGCCATGGCGGCCGCCAGCTCCACGCGGGAGGCGAGGCCGAGTTTCGCGTACATGTGCGCGAGGTGCGTCTCAACCGTTCGCGCAGACACGTGCAGCCGCGCGCCGACCTCCTTGTTCTTGAGGCCTTTGCCCACGAGCACCGCAACGTCGCGCTCCGCCGGTGTCAACAGCTCCCAGCGCATCGACGTGCGCTCGCGCTCGTCCGGCCACGCGTGATCTGACGGGCCTCGACTCAGCTCCGCCGCGCGCAGCAGATGATGCCCGACGAGCGCGGGACTGCCGGCGCTGGCTCGCAGCACCTCGCCGATCTGGCGATGCAGCTCAGCGCGAATCGACACCGGTGTCTCCTCGTACAGGATCGCGCGCACCAGCTCATGCTGGAAGCTGAGCACGCCCGCCACCTCGAGCAGGACTCGGGCGGCGAGCGCCTCGCGAAGGTCGGTCAGCACATCGACCACCAACCGGCCGGCGATGGCCGCCAGCGTCGCCACCCCGAACGGCCGCTCGAAGACGGCGGCGACGGTGAGCACGTCCTGGCAACGATCGGTGAGACCGGCGATGCGGGCCCTCACGAGGGGTCGGAGCGTCGCGGGTGGCAGCGACGTCGCGGTCTCGACTCCGTCGTCGGTGACCTGCAGCGCCTGGTCGTGCTGGAGCCCGCTCACAAGTCCGAGGAGCAGACCGGGGTTGCCGCCGGCGGCGTCGACGAGACCCTGCAGGCGCGGCCCGGGAGCCGCCCCCAGAACGTCATGCACCATGAGCGCGACGATCTCGCTGTCGAGAGCATCCAGGTCGACGCGCTCGAACAGGTGGCGGCCCCCGTCGACGAGGTCGTTGACCGGCGCGCGCAGCGGCAGCATTCGCCGGGTCACGAAGACACCGATCGGCCGGTCCTGGCACTCCCGTGCCAGGCGCAGGAGCGTGAGCACCGAGAACCGGTCGGCCCACTGCATGTCCTCAAGGACCAGCGCGACGGGGCCGAGCTCGGCGCGCCGAGCGAGGAGGGAGATGATGCGGAGCATCGCGTCGTGCCGCTCCTCTTCGCGGTCGCGCATCGAGGAGCCGCCGAACAGCGAGCCGATCGCGGCCGCCTCGGGGTCGGGCGAACGCGGCCTCAGGTCGAGCGCGTCGCTGAGCACGCCGAAGGGCCGGTCCGTTTCGAGCTCAGCCGCGCGTCCCGTGTGCACTGTGAGGTGGCGCAGGTCAGAGCTCGAGAGGGCCTCCCCGATCAGCCTGGACTTGCCGACTCCCTCCTCGCCGACGACGAGCAGCCGCACGGGAATGCCGGCGGCCAGCGCGGCGAGCGCCTGGCGGAGACGGTCCAGCTCCCGCACGCGGCCGCGAAACGGCGCCTCGACCCGCGCAGGCGCAAACGGATGACGTGCCACGCCGGCCATCCGAGAATCAAACTCTCGGGCGCCCTGTCCCAATCCTGTCGGCCGCACTCAAGCCCCCAAAGCCGCACCCGCCCTGCGTCAAAATCAATGGCGGACCCGCACCGGCGCCCGCATAACTGCTAACGGTCTCACGCCGGCACCCCTTGCGACAACTCGGTTGTGTAGCGCGGGACGGTGGCGGAGGGCGCGGCTCACCTCCGGATGATCTGCCC
>JAFALX010000229.1 GCA_019234035.1 Candidatus Dormiibacterota bacterium
GCGAGCCGAGGTTGTCCAATGCGGTCGGCCCGCCTCGCGCCCAGTGCTTGAAGTGATGTGCGGCGGTCCACGAGATGGGTCGATCACATCCGGGCCAGATGCAGCCGCCATCCCGCGCCTGCAATGCGCGTCGCAGCGCCGCCGACGGCACCCGCGTCGCACGCCCCACATCGAGAATCGCTGACTTCGCATCGACCAGAATCCGGGTGAGACTGGACTCGCACGCCAGCCGCTGCACCGTGGCGAAGGAGACCGGCTCCGACAACTGCATGCCGCCGGCGGGTGCACCGACCACGCCCATGAGCGTCTCGAGGGTCGTGGTCACCTGCACGTGCGGACGCTGCCCTCCTTGCGACGGCAGCGTGCCCGCATCGAGCCCGTGGTTGGCGAGCTCGATGACGGCATCGCCGCGGCGCCGTGCGGCCCGGCGGGTGTCCTCCGGCCCCTGCTTCTTCGCCAGCGCCTCGATGGCGCTGCGCAGCACTGCCCCGCCGGCGGAATCGAGCCTGCCCCGGAGGACGAAGCCACCGGCGACCGGATTCATGTCGAAGGAGCGCCACTCGATCGCGGTCCGCTGCTCCGAGAGAAACCCCGCGGCATCCGCCGCGTGCCGCGCGTTGTGGCAGTCGTGGCTGAAGCGACCGACGCTGTGGTCACACGCCTTGTCCAGCAGCGGCTGCTCGTCGAACGGCGGCGCGTCCGAGGCTTCGGTGACGGCGGCAGCGGTGCTCGACATCAGTGCCAGGTGCGCGAAGCCGATCTGCCCCTCGCGCATGGCGACGACACTGCGAGGGAGCGACGCCATCTGCTCGCCAACCCGGATCGAGATACTGGCGCTCATCCCAGACACCTTGGTGTTGTGCCGGATCCAGTCGGCGGGACTCGCGGAGCCGTGGAACTCGTACTCCTCGGTGGCCGCGAACGCGGCGGCGTCGCGCGCCTGCTGCAGCTGCAGCCTGTCGATGCACTGCTGCCGCAGCTTCATGTCGCCGATGAGCTGCCATGCCCGCCGGCGTGGCGTCGGCGCCACCCCGGCGGCATCCACGGCCGAGACCAGCGCGGCGAGCGTTGCATCGGGCGCGTACACGCCCTGGAGGCCGTGGGCGGCCAGCTCGCGCGACGTCTCATACGACATTCCTGTAGTATAGCGAACATGCGTTCGTGTTGCAAGCGCTTACTTCAGACGCGTACCCGGCGCCCGGCGGAGTCATCTCTAGAGCAAACACATCTGGAGTCCTGCACCTGCATGGGTACGCTCGGAGCCATGGACGATGCTGCAGTCACAAAGGCACGGCGCCAGGTGGCGCTGCTCATGGTTCCAGTCGTTCTCATCGCGCTTCTCGTCGCAACCCTGATCGCCCTCGGCTTCTGGGGATTCGCGCATCCATCTTCCTGGGGGATCTGAGGGAGCCGTCGCATTGGCGCGCCGCCGCTCGTCGACACGACACAGGTGAGGCGTCGACAATCGGCGGTGGCGCGGCACGACGCCCAGCACGTCGGTACTCCCCAGCAGTCCGGAGGACGCGAAGGGGGTTTGGGACGCCGCAGGCGGCGCGCCAGTACGAGTCGTGCCGTACCCCAGGACCGCCTAGTTAACCGGAACCGATGGTCCGATTGGGCTCCGCCACCCGGTGGTATCACCACGGTGTTATGACCGAACCCACCACCGAGCTCCTCCCCGTCCTCCCGCTGGACGACGTGGTGGTGCTCCCGCACATGACCGTACCCCTCGGCGTGGCCGAGGAACACCAGGCCGCCCTCGACGCCGCGCGCCAGGGCAGCCAGCGCATCCTGCTCGTCCCCCGCATCGACGGCCAGTTCCGGTCGATCGGAACGGTGGCCAGCATCCAGGAATCCGGCAAGCTGCCGAACGGCGCGGAGGTCACGATCGTTCGCGGCGAGCACCGTGCACGTCTCGGATCGGGTCAGGCCGACATCGGCGGCGTGCTCTGGGTGCAGGCCGAGGCCATCAAGGACGCGGAGCCGAGCGAAGCCGAGCTCGAGCTGGCGCGCGAGTACCGCGCGCTGCTGGAGAGTCTCGTCGAGAGCCGCGGCGCCGCGAACATCGTGGCCTTCATCCGTCAGGCGCGCACGCCGGGCGCGCTCGCCGACCTTGCCGGCTACTCGCCCGACCTGACCATCGATCAGAAGGTGAAGGTCCTCGAGACGCTCGATGTCGAGGCCCGGCTGCGCCTGCTCATCGAGCAGACACGCGGCATCCTGGCCGACGCGGCCGTGAAGGAGCAGATCCGCAGCCAGGTCAACGAGGGGATGGAGAAGCAGCAGCGCGAGTTCCTGCTTCGCCAGCAGATGGAGGCCATCCGCAAGGAGCTGGGCGAGGGCGGCGACGACATCGTCGGCACCTATCGCGAGCGCATCGAGCAGGCCGGCATGCCTGAAAACGCGCGCAAGGAGGCGGAGCGCGAGCTCAGCCGGCTCGAGCGCATGAGCGAGCAGAACCCGGAGCACGGATGGATCCGCACGTTCCTCGACTGGATGCTCGACATCCCGTGGAACGTCCGCTCCGACGACAACTACGACCTGCACGAGGCGCGTCGCATCCTTGACGAGGACCACACCGGCCTCGACGACGTGAAGTCCCGCATCATCGAATTCCTCGCGGTGCGCAAGCTGCGTCAGGAGCGCGGTCTGTCGGTTCTGGGCGGACGCGGTTCCGGCGCGATCATCACGCTCGTCGGCCCGCCTGGCGTCGGCAAGACCTCGCTCGGTGAGTCCGTGGCGCGTGCGCTGGGACGCAAGTTCGCGCGCGTCTCGCTGGGCGGCATCCACGACGAGGCGGAGATCCGCGGTCACCGACGCACGTACATCGGTGCACTTCCCGGACGCATCGTGCGCGCCCTCAAGGAAGCGGGCACCAAGAACCCGGTGATCATGCTCGACGAGATCGACAAGGTCGGCGCCGACTGGCGCGGCGATCCCTCGTCCGCGCTGCTCGAGGTGCTCGATCCGGCGCAGAACAACACGTTCCGCGACCACTACCTGGAGGTCGACCTCGACCTCTCCGACGTGCTCTTCATCCCCACGGCGAACGTGTGGGAGACGATCCCGGCGCCGCTGCTCGACCGCATGGAGCTGATCAAGCTCGACGGTTACACCATCGAGGAGAAGCTCGCCATCGCGCGCGACCACCTGCTGGGGCGGCAGATCGTCCAGGCCGGCCTACGTCCCGAGGAGGTGACGATGGACGGCGAGGCGATCGAGGCCGTCATCACCGGCTACACGCGTGAGGCCGGCGTGCGCAACCTCGAGCGTGAGCTGGGCAAGGTGACGCGCAAGGTCGCGACCGAGTTCGCCACCGGCACGTTGCAGCCACCTGTGGCAGTAACGAAGGAGCAGGTCACGCGCTTCCTCGGCAAGATCAAGTTCGACGACGAGGTGGCGGAGCGCACGGCGGTGCCGGGCGTGGCCACGGGCCTCGCGGTCACCGGAGTCGGCGGCGACGTGCTCTTCGTCGAGGCGACCAACGCAGGTGAGCGCGGCTCACTCACATTGACCGGTCAGCTGGGCGATGTCATGAAGGAGTCGGCGCGCATCGCGCTGTCGTACGTGCAGTCGCACGCGGCGGAGCTGGGCATCGACCCCGAGGCGGCCAATCAGGGCTTCCACATCCACGTGCCCGAGGGGGCGGTGCCGAAGGACGGACCGTCGGCGGGTGTGACCATGACGACGGCGATCGTCAGCCTCCTCACAGGGCGGCCGATGCGCAACACGGTGGCCATGACCGGCGAGGTCACGTTGCAGGGGCTCGTGCTCCCGATCGGTGGCGTCAAGCAGAAGGTGCTGGCCGCGCACCGCATGGGGCTGAAGGAGGTCGTGCTCCCGCAGCGCAACGGCAAGGACATCGACGACGTGCCCGAGAGCGTTCGTGAGCAGGTGACGTTCCATCTGGCGAGCCGGATGGGCGACGTGCTCGAAGCGGCGCTGGAGCCTGCCACGGCGGTCGCCCAGGCGGCTTAAGACCGCTTACAAACCTGAGCTAGAACGACCGTTCCGCCATAGGGCGAGCGGTCGTTTTCATCTAATCCGCCCTGGGCGTCGGTCGGTCGTCGCCGGCGGCCGTGCTAGCCGGTGACGCCCCAGCTGTCGTTGGCGATGACGCCCCAACTATCGTTGGCGATGACGCCCCAGCTGTCGTTGCCGATGACGCCCCAGCTGTCGTTGCCGATGACGCCCCGGCGTTCGTTGCCGGCGGTGTGATGCGCAGCGCTGGAGTCGCCAGCGGTAACTCTGTCGCTGACCGGCGCGATCGCAAGGATGTGCACCCCGGCGGCCTGCGCCCCGAATGCGGCGCCGAGCGCAGCCGCGGCGCCGATGACCATGAATGTGATGCGTCGTCTGCGTGTGTGCATGTTCCGGGCTCCTCTGGGCGGTTCTCCCTCAGACAAGAGAAGTAACACGCGTGACATGACGAACGATCCGAACATCCATTGACGCGACCGTTGCGGTGCAGCACTCCGAACGATGCCCGCGGCCTCAAGACCTGCGGGCCGGCGCGGATCAAGTACCGCTGGGCGTACTGTGTGCCGCGGTGAAGGCGGTGCTGCTGGACCAGACGGGTCCAATCGAGGACGAACGGCTGCGCGTCGCGGACGTCGACATCCCTGAGCCAGGGCCCGGCGAGGTCCTGCTGCGCGTGCAGGCCTGCGGCGTGTGCCGCTCCAACTTGCACATGATCGAGGGCGATTGGGTCGCCAATGGTGTGCCCGGGAAGCTGCCGATCATTCCCGACCACGAGGTCGTGGGTACGGTGGCGAAGATCGGCCACGCCGTTGACGGCCTTTTCCTGGGAGATCGCGTCGGCGTGCAGCCGCTGTGGTGGACGGACGGGACGTGCGAGTTCTGCCTGAGCGCCCGTGAGCATCTCTGCTGGAACAAGCAGATCACCGGCGAGACCGTCGACGGCGGTTACGCCGAGTTCATGGTCGCGTCGGCGGCGCATGTTCATCCAGTGCCCGAGCTGCTCACCGCCGTCGAGGCGGCGCCGCTCTTCTGCCCGGGCATCACGGCGTACAGCGCCGTGGCACAGGCGCGCATCAGACCCGGCGATCGCGTCGCCGTGTTCGGCCTCGGTGGGGTGGGGCACATGGCGGTGCAGGTCGCGCGGGCGTTCGGCGCCGAGGTCATCGCCGCAGATCGCAATCCACTGCATCTCGACGTCGCTCGCGAGCTCGGTGCGGTCAGCACGATCGACGTCCGCAACGTCGATGCGGGCGAGGCCCTCGCTGCCGACAAGGGTGGCGTCGACGCGGCGCTGGTCTTCGCGCCGTCCGATGTGCTGACGCAGCAGGCACTCTACGGAGTGAGGCGCGGCGGCACACTGGTGCTCGGTGTGAGCGCGCAGCTGCCGCGGCTTGCGTTCTTCGAGGCCAAGACGATTGTGGAATCGGTCATCGGCAACCGTGCAGACATGCGCCGCGTCCTCAAGCTCGCCGAGATGGGGCTCGTGCGCAGCGTCGCCGAGCCATACCCGCTCGACCGCGCCGTCGACGCACTGCGCGCGCTGAAGCGCGGCGAGCTGCGCTCACGCGCAGTGCTCACGCCCTGACGTTGCGGCGGGTCGGCGCGGGAGGGTGACGGCGCGGATGACGGAGCAGCTCGACGCTGTCGTCATCGGCAGCGGTCCCAACGGACTTGCCGCGGCGGTGGAGCTGGCGCGGCATGGCGCGTCCGTGCGCGTGCTGGAACGCGCAGACACCATCGGCGGCGGGACGCGCACCGCCGAGCTCACGCTTCCGGGATTCATGCACGATGTGTGCTCGGCGTGCCATCCGCTCGCCGTCGACTCGCCTTACCTCACCACGCTCCCGCTCGCGGACCACGGACTGGAGTGGATCTTTCCGCCGCTGTCGGTCGCACATCCGCTGGATGGCGAGCCCGCCGTGCTGCTGCGCCTCGGCGTCGAGGAGACCGCGTCGGAGCTGGGCATCGATCGCGCTGCATATGAGCGCCTGATGCGACCCCTGGTGCGCACGGCACCGGAGCTGCTCGAGGCGGTGCTCGGCCCCCTGGTGCGCGTGCCACAGCATCCGCTCGTGCTGGCGCGGTACGGCGCGCTCGCCCTGACGCCCGCGAAGGCGCTCGGTCAGCTCGCGTTTCGTGGCACGCGTGCGCGCGCGCTGCTCGCCGGATGCGCGGCGCACTCCATCCTCCCGCTCGAACGCGTGATGAGCGGCGCCGTCGGCCTGTTGTTTCTGATCACGGGTCATTTGCATCCGTGGCCGGTGCCGCGCGGCGGATCGGCGGCAATCACGCGCGCGCTGGCGTCGTACCTGTCCGCACTCGGCGGCAGCATCGAGACCGGCACGCAGGTGAGATCCATGGCGGATCTGCCGGCCGCGCGCGTCTATCTCTTCGACACCAGCCCGCGGCAGCTCGCCGCCGTGGCCGGCAGCGCGCTGCCCCAGCGATTCGTCAATCGCCTTCTGCGCTTTCAGTACGGCCCAGCTGTGTTCAAGATCGACTGGGCGCTCGACGGTCCGGTCCCCTGGCGCGACCCGCGCTGCCTGGGGGCGTCGACAGTGCACATCGGCGGAACGCTCGACGAAATTGCCGCAAGCGAGGCTGCCGTGTGGCGGGGCGATCACTGGGATCGGCCGTACGTGCTGATGGTGCAGGCGTCCCAGTTCGACTCCACGCGCGCGCCGGAGGGGAAACAGACCGGGTGGGCGTACTGCCACGTACCCGAGGGGTCAACCGTCGACCACACCGACGTCATCGAGCGCCAGGTGGAACGCTTCGCGCCGGGCTTTCGCGACCGCATCATCGCGCGGCACGTGATGTATCCGGCCGACCTCGAGCGCAACAACCCCAATGATGTCGGTGGTGCCATCACCGGCGGTGCGGCGAACCTGATGCAGATGATCGCGCGACCGACGCCGCGCATCGATCCGTACTCGACGCCGAACCCACGGTTCTATCTGTGCTCGGCTGCGACACCACCCGGTGGCGGCGTGCACGGGATGTGTGGATATCACGCTGCGCGCAGCGCGTTGCGACGTCTGCACGGCTTTCAACGATCGCGAGCGTCGTAGCGGTGGCGCGCGTCGCGTAAGGTGCGCACGCGCGTGTGCTCGCCGGCGCAAGGCGGGTGACGCGTACCGATTGCCCACAATTGCCGATCGATGGACGCGACGGCGGCGGACTTCTATCTGGGCTCTGAGGAGATCACGTCGTGGTCGGTCGGCCGTTCCTGCCGCGTGCTCGGCCCCGGCGGATCCGGGTCGGGACCGAACGCAGTGCTCGTGTCGATCGATCCACCTGGACCGCGCGGGGAGACCACTGTTGTCGTGGCACCGCGCTACGCGGGTGACACCGTTGCAGTGCGGGAGCAA
This sequence comes from Candidatus Dormiibacterota bacterium, assembly GCA_019234035.1. Lineage (GTDB taxonomy): Bacteria > Chloroflexota > Dormibacteria > Aeolococcales > Aeolococcaceae > JAFALX01. The sequence goes on from JAFALX010000229.1 coordinate 7,353, forward strand.
CGGCCCGTCACCGTCAACATCTTTCGCCAGGAGCCGCCGGCGCCAGGACGCCGCGTGCAACGCCCGCGGTTGGTCCTCGCCGGAATCGGCGAGGTGTACGGTTCGTTCGACGAGGCCGACGCGACGCGGGGAGGGCTCGGGTAGCGCTAGTTGCGCGGCACCCGCATGTCGAGGTCGATCTCCACGGCGTCGCGAATCTTCAGCGCACCCAGCAGCCCGGAGAACGGCTTCACGCCGAAATGCGTGTGGTGCACCGTGATGCTCCCGACAAGCCTGTCAACGCCGTTCTCGGGCTTGATCTCCAGCTCGAGCGTGACCGGCTTGGTCGAACCCGCAATCGTGAGATCGCCGTTGACGTGCAGCTTCGTGTCCCCTTCGGGCAGCACGCTCTTCGACTGGAACAGCGCCTGCGGGTGCTTGTCGGTCGCCAGCGTCTTCGCGAGGTTCTTGAAGATGTCCTTTCGGTCACCGTCGGAGAGCGGCTTCACGCCACCTGACGCCTCGCGGATCTCGAGCGACCCGAGGTCGACGGTCGCCTGTACGGTGGACATCGCCGGATTCGCGTGGTCGACATGCGCCGCCGCGTTCCAGGTGGTGGCCTCCATGACCAGGTCGTGCCCGGCCCGGGCAGCCATGCCCTCGCGATACGTGCGGACCTTGATCGAACCGTCCTGCGGACCAAGGGTGACTGGGGTCGTCGCCATGGGAACACCTCCCTGAACCTTCATTCAGCGCCGACGCGAAAGGCGCGGCGCTGAATCCTAGCGTGTCCGTCCTTTTCAGGCGAGCGGGCGGGCCCACGCCGTGCCCGCGCGTCAGAATGCGGCGCGGTGGCCGATACGCTCCTCATGATCCCGGGCCCGACCCCGGTTTCGGCCGAGGTCCTCGCCGCGCTCGCCGAGCCGGTGCGCAGCCACACCGGTGATGCGAATGCCACGACCATGCGCGAGATCCAGGTGATGCTGCGCGGGCTCGTCGGCTCGGACGCGGCGCGCGTGCACGCATTCGCCGGCTCGGGCACGCTGGCCATGGAGGCGGCGCTCGTCAACCACGCCGGCCCCGGCGACCGCGTGCTCGTCATCAGCCACGGGTTCTTCGGGGACCGGTTCGCCGAGATCGCCACCACTCTGGGCATGCGGGCCGACGTGGTCCGCGCGGAGTGGGGACGCCACGCCTCGCTGCAGGAGGTGGGGGTCGCGATCGCCGCCGGGCCGCCGCCGGCCATCGTGTGCATCACGCACGTCGACACGAGCAGCGGCGTGCTCGCCCGCTGCGCCGATCTCGCACGTGTGGTGCGCGACGGCGCCCCGGACGCGGTGATCGTCGTCGACGGTGTCTGCGCCACGGGCGGCATCGAGGAGTCGATGGACGCGTGGGACGTCGACGTGGTGCTCACGGGCGCGCAGAAGGCGCTCGGCGTGCCGCCCGGGCTGGCGCTGCTCGCCGTCTCGCAACGCGCGGTGCGACGGCGCGCGGAGATCGGGACCGTCCGGTCGTACTACGCCGACCTCGCCCGCTGGGACCGCTCCGTGGACGACCCCCGCGTCTACTTCTCCACACACGCCGTGTCGATGCTTCGCGCGCTGCAGGTGTCGCTCGATGGGGTCGTCGCCGAGGGTTTGGAGGAGCGCTTCGAGCGCCACCGCCGGGTCGCGGACGCGCTGCGTGAGGGGATGGGCGAGCTCGGCTTCGCGCCGCTCACCGACGACGAGCTGCTCGCGCCCACGCTCAGCGTGCTGCGACTCCCGGAGGGCGTGGACGACGCGGCGCTGCGGCGCGGCATGGCGGAGCGCGGCGTGGTGATCGCCCCGTGCCTCGGACCGTGGGCCGGCTCCGGCGTCCGCATCGGCCACATGGGAGCGATCACCGAGCGGGAGGTGGCGCGCACCCTGGAGGCCGCGGCCATGGCCGTGGCAGACTGACGGAGCGATGGAGCACAACCACCAGGTTCTCGAGGACATGCGCGAGCCCGTGGCGCAGCTGCGGCAGGCGATACCGGGCGTCTTCAAGGCCTACGCCGACATGCACCACGCCGCCATGCGTGACGGCGTGCTGCCGACGAAGACCAAGGAGCTCATCGCGCTGGCG
>JAFALX010000318.1 GCA_019234035.1 Candidatus Dormiibacterota bacterium
CTCTTTCAGCACGCCGCGCAAGATTCTCGGCCCGGAGCGCTACCAAGTGCGTATGGCGATCGACCAATCGGATGGTACCGTCGGCCGCATCCACCTAGTGTGGCTGGAATCGACAACGCCGGCACCAACGGGCGGGCTCCCCGATACGCGCAACCCGATCCTCAGCGCGTACTCCGATGATGGAGGAACCACGTTTTCGTCGCCAGTCCAGGTGAGTGACTCCAGCCGTTTACACGCGGTCGCACCCGCGGTCGCCCTGGGCCCCAACCACACGGTCGATGTCGTGTACTACGACCTGGGCGCTGACGTGCGCGACTACCTCGGCCTCGACGGGCCACCGTGGACCGCAAGTAAATGGTCGCTCGTCGCGACGCATTCGTCGGACGGCGGCGACCATTTCAGCGCCGGGCATGTGGTTGACTTGGACATCGCGCCGCCGGGCAGGGTGATGCTGATCTTCACCATGGCGCCCGCATCCTTCGCCGTCGACGACTCGGGGAGGCTCTTCGTCGCTTGGCACGACGCGCGCAATGGCGACTGGGACGTCTTCCTTCGGCGCTCGACCGACGCTGGTCAAACGTGGGGAACGCTGGAGCGGCTCAATGACGACCCTCTCCACGATGGCCGCGACCAGTACCTGCCGCGGCTATCGGTCTCGCCGTCGGGTCGGGTCGACGCGATCTTTTACGACCGGCGCGGGGATACGGACAACGTCGGGACCAACGTGTATTACACGTGGTCCGACGACCACGGCGAGACCTTCCACCGCAACCTGCGAATCAACGAAGTGACCTTCAGTTCCATCGTTGGGCCGCGCTACACGGTGCCATCAGCTCGAGGGCTAATCGAGTTTGGCTCTCGCATCGCGCTCTACTCGACAAATACGGAGGTTCTCGCCGCGTGGACGGACACTAGCAATACACGCGCTGGAGTCAAGGCCCAGGACATCGCCGCCACGGAGATCGACTTCGCGAGCGTCTCCTCCCCGGCGACAGCGCTTCAATGGTCTGGCGTAAGCCTCGCTGCCATAGGAGTTGCTGGCTTAGTCACCCTGGCGTGGGTTTGGGCGCGCTCACGGCGAGCCCGGCCCTCGCGGCTATCCCCTCGGGTCCGAACCCGTGGACTGGCGTGAAGGCCCCGGTGCGTCCCACGGGAGCCGTCGGGCTGGTGGCCGCGATCCTCGCGAGCCTAGCGTTGGCGTCGTGCGCTGCGTCGGGGTCCTCGGCTCTGCCTCCGTCCCCTACGGTCGTGCATGTGGTCATGCGTGACTACTGGTTCGATTTCAACGCGAGTGGCATTCCGCGGGGGCGTGTGGTGTTCCAACTAACGAACGGCGGACAGCAGTACCACGAGTTGGCGCTGATCCCGCTGCCACCGGACTTCCCACCGATAGAGCAGCAGGTCGAGGGAAAAAATCGACAGGTTGTTAGCGAGTTGGTCAGCTCACCACCCCTGCAGCCGGGTGCCAGCGACACCTTCGCGGCCAACCTCACACCGGGGCGCTGGGGGTTTGTCGACTTCTTCATCGGTCCCGAAGGCTCACATGCCTCGAAGGGTGATGCGGCGGAGTTCCGAGTCCGATAGGCGTCCGCTCAGACGAACGCGACCGCTCATCCAAACCTCCGCCTGGCCACAAAGAACAGGGTCCCAGGTGGCGGTCCGCGCTGTGCGATGGTGTGTAGCCGTGAGGATCGCGAGGCGCGAGGATGGGGCGGCCCGCGCGCGCCGGCTAGGTCGGGCGGGGGAATATGCAACCGCGCTCATTACTGTGGCGCAACTAGGGTTGGCAGCCACGGTGCCATCGCACGGCGCCGCCGTGGCCGCCGGATCCTTCGCGCCCAGTGTTGCGTCACCGCGCGCGACCGCCGCAGTACTCCGGATACCTTTCCCCCAGTACGACGGAACGCTCACCCCGTACACGTTCAACTCCGACTACTCGTTGATGACGCTGCTGTACGACACCGTCATGTGGCGCGACGCCGGCGGCATCCCGCGCCCGTGGCTTGCCGACTCTGTGGCGACGAGCGCCGATGGGATGACCGTCAACATTCACGTCGCGCCGGGAGCAAGGTGGCAGGACGGTCCGCCGGTGACGTCCGCGGACATCGCCTTCACCTTCACGTACATGCGAGCGCATCCACACGAGCGATTCACACCCGAGCTCGCAGTCGTGTCGAGCGTCGACACGCCAGATCCGGCTACCGCGGTGATCCATCTTTCGCATACATCGTCCGGATTTGACGAGGAGCCGCTCTCGGACGTGCCAATAATGCCCGAGCACATCTGGTCGAATCTCCCCGCCGACGCGCTGTCGCCCGAAGGCATGCCTGTCGGCAGCGGCCCGTACAAGCTGGCGTCCGCCAGCCCCGCAAACGGATACCGTTTCGAAGCCGTCAATGGATATTTCCGCGGCACCCCTGCAGTTCAGACAATCGAAGTGCCGCTCATCCACGATGCCGCGGCTACCACCCGAGCGCTGCAGGACCACAAGGTAGACGCGCTCCCTATCAGCGTGTCCCCCAACGATGCGCTGCAGTTGCAGCGCGACCTCAGCGTGCGCGTGAAGTCTGGAGCGTCGTTCCTCGGCACCGTGCTCCTGATGAACACGCGGAGTTCGCCATTCGACCGTCCCGGGGTGCGTCGCGCGGTGTCGGACGCGCTCAACTTGGCGCAGATTGCCTCAGCCGTGGGTCAGGCCGTGCCCGCGGACCGCGGGTACCTCCACCCGGACTCTGGCTGGGCTCCGAGTGGCCCGGTGCAGCACTACGACCCGCCTGAAGCACGACTCGGGCTCAGTGGCGTGGATACGCCGATCACCGTACTTGCTCCCGACAACGACACGACGCAGCAGGCTGCAGGTCGCCAGGTTGTGGAAGCGCTCGAGCGCGCGGGCGTGAATTCTAAGCTGACCACCGTCTCGGTGTCGGAGCTCAACGATGCGGTCGGCGCCGGCGATGTGGCTCCGACATACCAATTGGCACTCTGGACGGCTCCGGCGCTCGCCTCGTACGACCCGACGCTCCTCGGCCGCCTCTTCGGCTCCGGTCAACCGCTCAACCTGACCGGATATGCCAGCCAGGAGTTTGATGCGGACGCCGCGCGCGTCGATACCGCATCCGACCCCGCGGCGCGGCATGCCGCGGTTGAGTCGTTGGTGGACCGGCTCGCGCAAGACGCGCCAGCGGTGCCGCTCTACTTCGCCAAAGGAGAGTTTGCTGTAAGGCCGGGCGTCTATGACGGATGGGTGTTTGTCACGGGCTCCGGAATACTCGACAAGCTCTCCTTCGTCGTCCCTGCGGCGCCGCGTCCGGGCGACGTTGTAAGCGGCGCCGACGCGGGATCGAGCAATGGCAGCGGATCAGCCGGGGTGCCGTTCTCCCCGATCGCCGCCTCCCTGGCACTGGCCGCCGCGGTGATCGCCGGGTATGGTGCGTTCCGATGGCTGCGTCGAGCCTAAGCAATGGCTAGCCCGAATCCGCGTGGCACCCGCTCCAAGCCGCGCCGCCGGCGGAAGGCGCCCCCACTCGGGTTGTGGATCCTCGTCGCCGTTCTCCTGCTCGGCGCGGCGTACGCTGCCGTCCTCGACAACTCGCGCCCTCACGTCTCAGGCCGGACGCTGACGTTGAGTCAGTTCGTGAACATGGTCAACAAGGGGCAGATCGTCAATGCGACGGTCCTCGAGTACGACTCGTACGTTGTCGGCACGTACAACCTCGCCGGCAACAAGAACATCACCACTGCTGAAACCACAGCGCTCACGGACAGCAGCAGCGGCGAATACAACACACCCTATGCCCCCCCGATCGACACAGGCAACAACGACATCATCCAACTGCTGTTGAACGCAGGTGTCCCGACGACGATCGACCAGCAATCGCTGAAGTCGGTCGCCGCGCTGGGCAGCTACCTGCTCCCGCCCGTGATTCTCGTGGTGCTGTTTGGGTACTTCATCATCTCGTGGCGGCGCGGCACGGGCTTTTTCGCCGTGCGCAGCGGAGCGCGGCGAGTGATGCCGGACGACAGGTCGGTCACCTTCGCTGACGTCGCGGGTCAGAGCGCAGCCATCACAGAGGTGCTCGACGTCGTCGCGTTCTTGCGCGACCCCGGCCAGTTCCTCGCGCTCGGAGCACGAATCCCCAAAGGTCTACTCCTGTTCGGGCCGCCCGGATGTGGCAAGACGCTGGTCGCGCGCGCCATCGCCGGCGAGGCGGGCGCAAGCTTCTTCTCGATCTCCGGCTCGGACTTCGTCGAGCTGTACGTCGGCGTTGGCGCCGCGCGTGTGCGTGACCTCTTCCGCGAAGCGCGCCAGCATGCACCGTCGATCATCTTCGTCGACGAGATCGATGCAATAGGCCGTGCCCGCCGGATCGGGACCGGCAATGAGCCGGATCATGAACAGGAACTGGCGCTCAACGCGATTCTTACTGAGATGGACGGCTTCGCCACCACCGAAGGAATCCTTGTTATCGGAGCGACGAACCGGCCCGACATCCTGGACCAAGCGTTGCTGCGTCCCGGGCGCTTCGATCGCACCGTGGGGCTGGAACGGCCCGATGAGGAGGGGCGTCTTGCGATCCTTCTCGTTCACGCGCGAGGCATGGTGCTCGATGGCGATGTGGACTTCGCCGACATCGCTCATCGTGCGGTTGGTCTCACCGGCGCCGACCTCGCGGGCGTGCTGAATGAGGCCGCCATGCTTGCAGGTCGGTCGTCGCGCGAGCGCCGCCGGATTACGGCAGAAGATCTCGACGCGGCACTCACGCGGGTGATGCAAGCGCCGGAGCGCCAACGGCGCCTGTCGATGCGGGACCGCAGCGTCGGCCGGCGGTTTACCGGCCTCGAACGCGTCACGTTCGCCGACGTCGCCGGAGCCGACGGCGCTGTCGCCGAGCTCACCGAGGTAAGCGATTACCTCGCGTCGCCGGAACGGTTCGCGCGCCTGGGGGCCCGCGTCCCGCGAGGCATCCTCATCTCGGGACCCCCAGGGTGTGGCAAGACGCTGCTCGCCCGCGCCGTGGCCGGCGAAGCCAATGCCGCGTTCTTCTCAGTGGCGGCATCGGAATTCGTGGAGATCTGGGTCGGCCAGGGTGCCGCGAGGGTGCGCGACCTATTCGCGGAAGCGCGCGCGGTGCCGCCGGCGATCGTTTTTCTCGACGAGCTGGATGCGATCGGCGGGCAACGGGCGCCGTCCGCGGGTGGCGGTAACGCGGAGATGGAATCCACGCTGAACCAGATTCTCGTGGAGCTCGACGGCTTCGAGGCTCCGAGCGGTGTCATCGTGATGGCGGCGACCAACCGACCGGACCTTCTGGACGCCGCCCTCGTTCGCCCCGGACGTTTCGACCGCCGGATCTCACTAGAGCCGCCCGACCGCAAGGGCCGCGTCGCAATACTCGCGCTCCACGCACGAGACAAGCCGCTCGGCGGCGATGTCGACCTCGACTCCGTGGCTCGGCGGACGTCCGGTCTGTCGGGCGCCGACCTCGCGGGGTTACTCAACGAGGCGGCCCTCCTGGCGGCGCGCCAGCACCTCGAGCAGATCCCCATGGCCCTGGTCAACGAGGCCGTCGATCGCACAGTGCTGGGCGTGGCCGCGACGGGAGTTGTCCTGTCCGACGAGGAGCGCCGCCAGACCGCATGCCACGAAGCCGGGCATGCCCTCGTCGCCCAGACATTGCCTGGGGCGGGAGATGTGCGACGAATCTCGATCGTGCGCCGGCAGCGCACGGTCGGCGTCACCTGGACTGAGGCGCACGACAGCGGGCTGACGCAAACGCGGTCCCAACTCCTGGACCGGATGGCGTGCATGCTCGCCGGTCGTGCTGCTGAGCAACTCGTGTTGGGCGAGACGACATCAGGTGGTGCCGACGACGTCGAGCGCTCGAGCCGGCTCGCTCGCCACATGGTCACGCAGCTGGGCATGAGCGAGGCGCTCGGTCCGATCGTCTACGACAGCGCG
>JAFALX010000102.1 GCA_019234035.1 Candidatus Dormiibacterota bacterium
AGATTCGAAGAGCATCCCGACTCCAGCGACGGTAGGGAGGGCAGGCGGCGCTTGCGCCGCCTGCCGCCCGTCGTGGTTAGTAGACCGAGATTCGGGGCGCGCGCACGTAGAGCTCAGGTAGGGAGGAGTTCCACAGGCGAGCGAAGCTCGCCGAGGACTGTTCGAGCGGAGCGGATGTGTGTCGATCGGTTCCCAGCCACTGTCCGCCGCACGGAACGCGGCGCTGGCTGCTAGCCGCGAAAGACGGACCGGCGTTCGCGCAGCTCAGCGATGAGCCCGGCTTGGATCGTGTCCCGGACCTGGTCGTTCACACGCATCACGAGCGACGGATCGTCTGCGGCGCCGGCGCCCATCGTGTTCGTGGGCACGGGTTCGTGGAAGCGGATGCGCCACTTGGACGGCAGCGGCACGAGCCCGAGCGGTCCGAGCAGCGGCCATGTCGGTGTGACCGGGAAATAGGGAAACCCGATCAATCTCGCGATCGGCTGCAGGTCCGCGATCATCGGGTAGATCTCCTCGGCGCCCACGACCGAGATGGGGATGATCGGAACGCCCGCGCGCAGCGCCATCTCGACGTACCCGCCGCGGCCGAAGCGACGCAGCCGGTAGCGCTCACTGAACAGCTTGCCCGTGCCGCGCACGCCCTCGGGAAACACCAGCACGATCTCGCCGTCGCCCAGCAGCCGAAGCGTGTCGTCCGGGTGGCCGAGCGTGCCACCGCCCCGCCGGAGAAACCAGGATGCCACCGGCAGCGACCCGAACCATGCGGCGATCAGCGGACGCGTGAACCGATCGGTCTCCTCGTGGACCGCGAGCGCGATCATGGCGCCGTCGATTGGCAGCACGCCGGAGTGGTTGGACACGAGCAGCGCGGGACCGCGGCGCGGCACGTTCTCGATGCCGAACGTGTCGACGCGGAAGTAGCGGCGGTACGCGATCCGCACGAGCGGCACCAGCGCGTTGGTGAAATCGGGATCGAATCCGAACTCGTCCACCTGGTACTCGCCCGCGCTGTGGCGGCTGCGCAGGTCGGCGACCCGATAGGCGAACGCGACAAGGTCCTGCAGGCTCTCCAGATCGATGACGTCGCGTCCCGCGATCTCGCGCAGGCGCACCGCCAGCGAGCCGGTCGCCGACATCGCGGTGGCCGGCAGATCGTTCGACAGTGTCCGCAGGTCCGGCATCGTGCGGCGCCGTCGCTGCGCGTTCAGCGCCGCTGCGTCACCGTTGCGCGAGCTCCCGTTGGTCGCCGTACTGCGGCGGGTCCGCGGTGGCCGTGCGCTCATTGCTTCGCCTCGCTGCCGCGGCGCGGACGTGCGCCGTCAGACGTCCGCGCGCGGCGCGGGCGCACCTTCGGTCCGGTGCTGACCATCGCCGCCGCGCTCGGCGCCGGTCGCTGTGCGCGCAGGAACTCCTCGAGCTCCGCCTCGTCGCGATAGCCGGCGTCAGCACGCACCAGGTCGCGCACCCGGCGATCGCGGGCGTGTGCCAGGACCGCCTCCGCAGTCGTGTGCGAGAGCTGCAGTCCGAACCGCTGCTGCAGGGCTGTGGTGTCGACGACGCGGCCGTACTGCAAAAGCCGCGTGAGGTGCGGTGCGAACCCGAGCGGCACGGCGCGGTCGATGAGCGACATCGCCAGCTCGGCGCCGACGAACGGCAGCACCGGCAGATTGACCGCTCCCATGATCGCCACGGCCTGGCTCAACACCACGACCCCGGCTCCGGCGACGTTGTAGACGCCGGGGCGGTCCCTGAGCACGGCGTGCTCCAGCACCGCCACCGCGTCCTCCTCGTGCAGGAACTGCAGGCGGGGATCGAAGCCGGCCACGGTGGGGACGACACGCTGGTCGAACAGGCGGCTGAACGGCGTGCTGTGCGTCGGGCCGAGCACGTTGGCGAAGCGCAGCACCGTCGTCACGGTGGCCGGCCGCCGCACCGTGAAGTCGCGGACATAGCCCTCGACCTCGTCGAGGTCGCGCGTGAAGGGATCGCGCGGCGATGTGCGCCTCGGTGTGTCCTCCCCCCAGATTGACGGATCGTCCGACTCGGACCCGTACACAGCGGTGCTCGACTTCACCACGACCTTGCGGACGGGGCTGTCGGGCGAGCTGCACGCCGCCATGAGGTTGAGCGTCCCGATGACATTGGTCTCGTGCACGGTGCGCGGCCGCGCGCGGCGGGGATCCACGATGAGCCCGGCGTGCACCACCGTGTCGATCTCGAGCGTGTGCAGCAGCTTGCCGATCAGGCTGTGACGGATGTCGGCGCGGACGAAGTCGGTGCGCTGCAGCTCCACGGGAGGCGTCTCCGTGTCGATCGCAACGATGCGTTCGATGGAAGGCACCGCCTCCAGCTGCCGTGCCAGGTGACTCCCCCAGAAGCGGGAGACGCCGGTGATGAGCACGCGCCGTGTCTCGCCCACGCGTCGATGGTAGCGAGTGTCGCACTCTCCCGTTCAGGGATAGATGCCGCGCACCGCGGTGGCCTGCGCAACCGTGTCGACGGCCAGCTCCATTGCGGCTGCACGGAGGGGAAGCCCGCGCTCGCTGGCGCGAGCGGCAACCTGCTGATAGCTGCGCACCATCACCTCGCGGAGACGCGCGTTCACCTCGCCGGCAGCCCAGAAGTACGCCTGCTGGTCCTGCACCCACTCCAGATACGACACCACGACGCCACCGGCGTTGGCGAGGATGTCGGGGAGGATCAGCGCGCCGCGATCGTTGAGGATCGCATCCGCGTCAGGGTCGAGCGGCGCGTTGGCCCCCTCCGCGATCACGCGCGCGCGAACCGCGGGCGCGTTGTGCGCGTTGATCTGCGCCTCCGTCGCCGCGGGGACGAGGACGTCGACGTCGAGCTCGAGCAGCTCCTCGTTCGTGACGCGATCGCCGCCGCCGTACTCCGACACGCGGCCGCCCTCGTCACGAAGGGCGATGAGCGACTCGACATCGAGCCCACCGCTGCGGTGCACGCCACCCCTGCTGTCGGACACGGCGACGATGGTCATGCCCGACTCTGCGAGCACCTGCGCCGACACCGACCCGACCTTGCCGAATCCCTGGATGGCGACGGTCGCGCCGGACGGATCGATGCCGCGGTCCCGCATCGCCTGCAGCGTGACGAGCGCGAGGCCGCGCCCGGGTGCGGTGTACCGGCCCTCGGATCCGCCGATCGACGTCGGCTTGCCGGTCACCGACGCGGGCACCGAGAAGCCGGCGTGCATCGACAGCGTGTCCATGATCCACGCCATCACGTGCGCATCGGTACCGAGATCCGGCGCGGGGATGTCGCGGTCGGGGCCGACGATGAGCGAGATCTCGGTCGTGAAACGCCGCGTCAGTCGCTCCAGCTCATTGTCGCTCAGGCTGCGCGGCTCGCACACGACGCCTCCCTTGGCGCCGCCGAACGGCAGGCCGACCACGGCGGTCTTCCAGGTCATGTACATCGCCAGCGCGCGGACGTCGTCGAGCGTCAGACCCGGGTGAAAGCGCAGGCCGCCCTTCGCCGGACCCCGCGCGATGTTGTGCTGCACCCGGAACCCGGTGAACAGGCGGAACGACCCGTCATCCATCTCGACAGGGAAGTGGACGACCAGCTCACGCTTGACCTCCCGCAGCACCTTGCGCACGGAATCCTCGAGTCCGAGAGCATCCGCGGCGGCGTCGAACTGTCGCTGTGCGATGCTCAGCGCACTGCGACGGGCATCCACGACAGGGGGCATCCCACCCGACTATACGCAACGCCAACGACTGCCGTGACAGTGTCCGGGAGTGTCGGTGACAGCCGAATCGGGGGGCGTAGTTGTCTGGGCTGGCAGCAACGCCAGTGGGTATGCATTGACAACTGCACGATCAACCCGCATGCTATGGGCGATCTGGGAGGTTTGGACACCTCCTGTCACAAACGTCGGACAGACGACCGGATGGCAAAGGACCGGTCGTCAACAGTTGGAGGTCCATCTCATATGGCCAGAACCAGGCGTCGTAGAGGCGGCACCGCCGGGGCCGTCAAGCGCACCGTGAGGCGCGTGAGGACGACCGCAGGACGGCGCGCTCCCGCCGCCGGTGGCGACCTGCTGAAGGCAGTGCAGGGACTCATCAAAGCGCTACCGATCGGCGAGCTCGAGAAGCGGCTCGGTGAACTTGAGAAGACCGTTGCAAAGCTGCAGTCGAGCGCGACCGGTGCGGTGCGTCGCGCAGTCGGCGGCCGTCGTACCGTCAAGAAGGCGACAGCAAAGCGCGCCGGGACCCGGCGTCGCACCACAGCGAAGCGCGGCACCGCGAAGCGGACCACCGCGAAGCGGGCAACCGCCAAGCGCACCACCGCGAAGCGCGGCACTGCGAAGCGGGCAACCGCCAAGCGCAGCACCGCGAAGCGCGCCACCGCCAAGCGTGCACCCGCGAAGCGCGCGGGCGCGAAGCGCACCACCGCAAAGCGCGCCACCTCAGCCAAGGCGGCCCCGGCGCGCCGTGGCGCAAAGCGTGCGCCGCGGAAGACGACAGCACGGCGCAAGCCGGCAGCGGCAGCGGTAACACCCGTGGCGGCAGCGCCGTCCGCGAACGGCGGCTGAGCTCCTCAGCGAAGAAAAGCCCTCGGCCGGTGGCCGGGGGCTTTTTTCATGCCGTTGAGGCGGCTCGGGCCAGCACCCCGGCCGCGTGCTCGCACTGAACGCGGTCGACGTTCAGGTGGGTCACGCAGCGCAGCGTGTTCGGTCCCATGCGGGTGACCAGCACGCCCTCGGTGGTGGCGCGCGACGCGACCTGCGCCGCGGCGTCGCGAGTCTGCAGGACGACGATGTTGGTCGGGATGTCCGGCCGCAGCACGATGCAGCCGTCGCAGTCGCGCAGCCGGTCGGCGATGACCGCGGCGTTGGCGTGGTCGTCGGCGAGACGCTCGACGTTGTGGTCCAGTGCGTACACGCCCGCCGCCGCGATCACACCCGCCTGGCGCATGCCGCCGCCGAGCCGCTTCCTCCAGCGGCGCACCTCGGCGATGACGTCCGCATCGCCGCTCACCACCGATCCGACCGGCGCACCGAGTCCCTTGCTCAGGCACAGCGAGACGGTGTCGCAGCGCTCCACCAGGCGCGACGCCGGCGTTGCCGTTGCCGTGGCCGCGTTCAGCAGCCGCGCCCCATCACAGTGGACGCGCAGCCCCGACTCCCGCGCGGCGATCGCGGCACCGTCGATCTGCTCGGCGGTGAACGCCGCCCCGCCACGGCGGTTGTGCGTGTTCTCGACGCACAGCAGGCGTGTCACCGGGTGATGGATGTTCGCCTCACGGACCGAGGCACGCACCGAGGCGGCGCTCGGCAGCCCCGTGCCGGTGTCGAGCACGTGCAGCTGCACGCCCGCCACGGCGGCGGCGCCGCCGACCTCGTACTGCACGATGTGCGACTCCGAGTCGAGGATGACCTCGTCACCCGGACGCGTCTGCGCGGCCACCGACGTCAGGTTGCCCATGGTGCCGCTGGGGACGTACACGGCCGCGGCCTTGCCGAGCAGCGCCGCGACGCGCTCCTCGAGCAGTGCAACGGTGGGGTCCTCGCCCCACACGTCGTCACCCACGTCAGCTGCGGCGATGGCCGCGCGCATCCCGGAGTCGGGGATCGTCAGTGTGTCGCTGCGGAGATCAACGGGAGTGTCCACTTCCGCATCATGCGGCGCGGCCCCGGTGGTTGTCGTCCGAGACCATGCACGTGCGGTCGCGGCCGCCGCCCTTGGCGCGGTACAGCGCCTCGTCAGCGAGCGCGAGCAGCTCGCGGGCACTGCTCGTGTCCTCGGGGAATGCCGCGCCGCCGATGCTCACCGTCACCGCGAGACGGCTGTGGTCGGGCAGCTCGATGATCGTCTGAGAGACCGCCTTGCGGATCTTCTCGGCGACGAGCCGCGCCTCGCTCGACCCGGTGTTGTACATGACCACGGCGAACTCCTCACCGCCGTAGCGGGCCGCGAGGTCAGACGTCCGCACGCTGTGCAGGAGCGTCTGCGCGAACGCCGCCAGCGCCGCGTCACCTGCCTGATGGCCGTGGGTGTCGTTCAGCTTCTTGAAGAAGTCGATGTCGAGCATCAGCACCGCGAGCGGCGCGTTGAGGCGTTCGGCGAGCGCCACCTGCTGGCCGAGATAGTCGACGAGGAAGCGATGGTTGTAGAGCCCGGTCAGGTCGTCGGTGCTCGCCTGCCGCTGCACCATCGCGAGGAACCTGTAGCGCTCCAGCGCGAGCGCCACCTGCTCGGCGAGGCTGCCCACGAGCTCGACGTCCGACGGCAGGAACGCCCGGCTGTGGTTGGCCACCGCGAGCACGCCGTGGACGTGCGCGCCGATGCGCAGCGGCGAGACGCAGAGCTCGCGCATGCCGAGCTGGGCCTCACGAGACGACGGAGTGGAGCTGGCCAGGAGCGCGCCACCGCCGTCCTGCCGGTACCCGACGCCGAGCGGTCCGTCACCGGCGAGGCAGCTGTCGACGTCGACCGGCCCGACGCCCTCGACGATGGCGAATGAATCCGACATCTCCGAGCGCGTCACCAGGATCAGCGCGGAGTCGGCGTGCACCGCTGAGCGCAGCTCGTTGACCACGCGCGACAGCGTCGTCTCCAGCGGCTGTGACGAGCTCAGCTCGGTGGCCACTGCCGCACGCGATGCCGAGGCACGGATGGTCGCGCGCAGCTGTGTGCGCATCGCATCGAACGTCTCTGCAAGCCTGCCGAGCTCGTCGTCACGGCCCAGCGGCAGCGGCGCGTCGAAGTCGCTGCGTCCCAACGCAGCGACGGCGCGGTCGAGGCGTCGCAGCGGTCGCTGCAGCTCGGACTGCACGACCGCGACGATGATGAGCATCGCGAGCAGGATCAGCGCGACGAGCACGAGCAACGGGGTGACGGCCGCGGTCACGGCGCTGACCGGGGTGGCGACGGCGACACTGAAGCCGTCGCTCAGCGGCTGCGCGGCCAGCGCGACGCTGGTCTGATTCAGCGTCGCCAGCTGCGGTGCGCCGCTCGAGACGGCCTGATGAATCGAGGGAGCCACGCCGCTGCCCTGGTTGGCGGCGGCGCCGACGAACGTGGTCTGCACTGCGATGCGCCCGTTGCGGACGACGATGAGATCCGCCGGGTCAGCGGTTGTCGCGATGTTGCGATCGATCGCGGTGATGAACGTCGTCGTCATCTGCCGGCCGGTGAACGCAACCGCCCCGCTGCCGGCCACCGGCGAGTACGCGAGCAGCCAGGGCTGACCACTGTCGTCGGCGACCATCGACCTGCCGGCGCTCACGCCGTCGGTCAGGTGCAGCAGCAGCGGATCGGACTGTGCGACCAGTCCGTCGGCCCCGTACGCGACGACGCCTCCGTCCGGAAGGATCACGCCGACCACGTCGCCCGTCTGGTTGACGCTGGCATCCTGCTTGAGCGGTTCCTCGAGCGCGACGTACGTGGCGGGCGGCGTGAGCTCCGCAACCTGGCGCGCGACGCCGGTGGTGAATCCGGCCAGCGATGCGCGCTGCTGCTGGATGAGATTTGCCGCCACACCCGCCTTGTCGGCAGCTCGGTCAAGCGACTGTGAGTTCGTGGAGTTCTGCGACAGCCATAGCGGCACGGCGGAGATCACGAGGCCCGTGATCAGCAGGACCCCTGCGAACTTGACCGAGAACGAGGAACGCCGCCACACCGCGGCCATCGTTCTTGGAATCCCTCGCGACACCCGGCTCACGCCGTTGAGGTGTCCGCCAGCCACCTCCACTTGTCATTCCCCTTGCTGCAAACGGTGTAGGAAATTCCGGAGAGGAGTCGATCGCTGTTCACTGACTGCACCATCGACCCCCTACGGCCCAAAAGCATCGTACGGGCGAATGGGTCCGCGAGCTGTGACTGTGTTGTCACAACTTCAGCGATACCGCAGTCCGGTGTCTAGTTGTGCGGAGCGACTGCGTGTGCAACACATGTAGCCTTGCCGGCAATGCCCGCGGTGGTGATCAGCTTCCTTGACGGCGAGGTGCTCTACGCCTCGACCCCGGAGATCACGTTCGACCTCGCTGTGCTCGAAGCCGAGTTCCCCGGGATCGAATCCAACAGCGAGCGGGCGCTGCTCTCGGTGTCCGCCATTCGGCAGGTGCTGATCGGTGACCCCGAGGCGGCGCCGCCGCCTGCCGAGCTGGCCGCGTGGGACAAGGCGGCCTTTCACTTCACCGACGGCGAGGTGATGCGCGCCTCGATCGCGCCGCGCGCGCTGCTCGGCCGCTTCGGCGGCGTCTGGGGCCTGGTCGAGCCGGGCCAGAACGAGCTGCGGACCGTCGGCATCGCATACGGAGCGCTCAAGGGCGTCTTCCGGATCAGGCAGTGGGACGGCCGCCCGCTCTACGAGCGCAACGGGGAGAGCAGCCTCGACCACCTGGCGCGGATCCTCGCCGAGCGCGAGGCGGGCCGGCCGGGTCCGGCCGGCGAGAGCTCCGCGGCGGTCATGACGCGCGTGCGCCGCCCCCGAGGGGCCTGACTCACCGTCGCAACGCGGGGCCGCGAACATGCAGCGCGCAGCAGGGACTCCGCGGGTCCGCATGCTACGGTTGAGTGAGCCGTGAGTTCGTCGCTTGCCACGGTGGAGCCCGCCGCCGGCGGCGAGGCGCCCCCTCTCTCCGCGCGCATCGTCAGCCGGCGCACCATCGCGTCGCTGGTGGTTGCGGCCGCCATCGTCGGCGTCGCGATCTGGCGCGCGCCGATCAACTGGGGCGACGCGTGGCATCGCATCACGCACGCGAACCCGATCCTGTACCTCGCCGCGCTGGCCATCTACTACGCGTCCTTCTGGCTGCGCGGCTATCGCTGGCACGTGCTCCTGAAGAACGCCGGCGAGCCGCAGCCCACGCGACCGCTGATCGCCATCGTCATCACGTCCTTCTTCGTCAATTGCGTCGTGCCGGCGAAGATGGGTGACGTCTATCGCGCGTACCTGGCCCGCACGAAGCTCGGCGTGTCGGCGGCCAAGGCGCTCGGCACGATCATCGCGGAGCGTCTGCTCGACCTCTGCGTGCTGATGGTGCTGCTCATCGGCGCCGGCGCCGTCGTGTTCTGGCACAAGGCGCCGCAGGCGCTCGTGCCATACGTCATCGGCGGGACGCTCGTCTGTCTCGCGGGGATCGGCGTGATCCTCACGATGCGTGCCGGGCGCGGCCAGCGCATCCTGCGACTGCTGCCGGAGGCGATCTTCCACAAGTACGAGGCCTTCCGCATCGGAACGGTGCATTCGCTGGCGCGGTTCCCCACGCTGATCGTGCTGACGGTGCTCGTCTGGGGTTGCGAGGGTGCGCGGCTCGGCCTGGTCGTTTCGGCGCTCGGTCTCGGCGGCCTGCTCGGCCCGTCACAGTTCCTGCTCATCGCGCTCGTCGCGGCGCTGCTGACGACCATTCCCTTCCTTCCCGGCGGCCTCGGCCTCGTCGAGGCCGGCATGGTTGGAGTGCTGATCGCGGTCGGCGGCGTGGGACGCGAGGCGGCGGTCTCGATTGCGCTGCTCGACCGCAGCATCAGCTACGGCAGCGTCGTGGTCATCGGCTTCGTCGTCTTCATCCTGCTGCACCTTCGCTCTGCGCGACCCGTCCCCGCACCGGCCGGGTGAGGGCGCTCGTCACCGGAGGGGCGGGCTTCATCGGCTCCCATCTCGTTGACGCGCTCGTCGCCGCCGGTCATGACGTCGTCGTGGTCGACGACCTGTCCCGGGGCAGGCGCGAGCACGTGCCCGACGGTGCCGACCTCGTGGTGCTCGACATCTGCGACACCGCGCTGGGGGATGTCGTGGCACAGGCCGCGCCGGAGGTCGTGTTCCACGAGGCGGCCCAGATCGATGTCCGCTCCTCGGTGCGCGACCCGCTCGCAGACGCGGGCACCAACGTGGTGGGCACGGTGAACGTGCTGTCCGCGTGCGCAGGCGCCGGGGTGCGCCGCGTTGTGTTCGCCTCGACGGGCGGCGCGATCTACGGCGACACGGAGGTCATCCCGACGCCCGAGACGCAGCCGTGCGCGCCGGAGTCACCGTACGGCACGGGCAAGCTGTGCGCCGAGGCGTACGGCGGGACGTTTCAGCGCATCAAGGGCCTCGAGTTCGTGGCGCTACGCTATGCCAACGTGTACGGGCCGCGGCAGGACCCGCATGGCGAGGCCGGTGTGGTCGCAATCTTCGCCACGCGCCTGCATCGCGGCGAGCCCTGCGTCATCAACGGCGCGGGCACGCAGACCCGCGACTACGTGTACGTCGGCGACGTGGTCGCTGCGAATCTGCAGGCTTTGACGGTAACGTCGCCGGCCGTGTTCAACATCGGCACCGGCGTCGAGACCGACGTGAACGAGCTGTACGCGCGGTTGCGCGCCATCGCGGGATCCTCGCACCACGCCGAGCACGGGCCCGGCAAGCCCGGGGAGCAGCGCCGCTCCGCGCTCGACGTCTCGCTCGCGCGCGACGGATTGCGGTGGCAGCCCGCCGTGGATCTCGACACCGGCCTACGGCGCACGTTCGACTTCTTCGGCGGGAGCTGACGACCCGAGGATCAGGGCCGCATCGCCCAGGCAGCTCCTCGCGTGGTCGCCAAGCGTGGCGACCGCGGTGCGCATCCCCTCGCTCGCGCTGAACGTGTCGTCCGCGCACATGCCGGCGGCCCAGACGAGCTCGTCGACCGCGACCGCGAGGAGCGCATGCGCCCCGGACTCATGCTCGTCGAGGCACGCGGCGTCGATCGTCTCCAGCTGCTGTGAGAGGCCGCTCAGCCGGCGTCGCAACGCCTTCGCCGGGTTGGGCGCGCCCGCTGCGCGCGCGCCGAGCGATGGTGGCGCTTCGGAGAGGTGTTGCAGGTCGCGCCCTGCACCCTGCGCCGCATCCAGCACGGCGCGCAGCGTTGCCGCGACGTCGATCGCCGCGGCCGCAGCACCGCCGAACGTGCGATACGCGAGCACGAGGCCGAAGAGGACGAACAGGCCGACAATGATGTAGACGACCATCGATCGCCGATGAGCGGAGGCCCGCTACTTGTACCGGAAGGTGATGCGGCCGCGGCTCAGGTCGTACGGGCTCAGCTCGACGCGGACGCGGTCGCCGATGAGGATGCGGATGTAGAACTTGCGCATCTTGCCGCTCGTGTAGGCCAGAACCTCCTGGCCCGTCTGCAGCCGCACCTTGAACATCGCGTTCGGCAGCGGCTCGACGACTGTCGCGTCCATCTCGATCGTCTCTTCCTTTGCGCTCGTCTTCGTGCCGTCGGTCGTGGGCGCGCGACGAGTGGGGGGACGGCGGCGTGCTCCGCCGGGACGGGGTGGACGACGTGCCAAGAGGTTCTCCGTGTATTCGAATTCGGCTCAGGGGCCGGCCGAGCGTAGCACGCGACGCGATCGCAGGATTCTTGAGCCCTGGTACCGTCTTATAGATGGAGGACAACGGGCGGCCGGCATTGCTGCAGGCCGTGGCACGCCGCACTCTGGTGTTCGACGGTGCCATCGGCACCACGCTGCAGGCGGCGAATCCCACCGTCGAGGACTTCGGTGGCGCGAAGCTCGAGGGCTGGATCGACGGCCTGGTCCTCCACGCGCCGCACCTGATCGAACGCGTCCACCGCTCGTTTCTCGACGTCGGCTGCGACGGCGTGACGACGTGCTCGTTCCAGGCGTCCGCGCTGCGTCTCGCGGAGTGGGGGCAGCGCGAACAGACCTTCGACCTCAACCGCGCGGCTGCGGCGCTGGCGCGGCGGCTCTGCGACGAGTACGCCACGCCGGATCAGCCGCGCTTCGTCGTCGGCAGCATGGGCCCCAGCGGATTCCTGCCCGCCTCATCCGACCCGACTCTCGGCGGGATCGCGTTCAGCGAGCTCGTCGACTCGTTCTGCGTCCAGGCGCACGGGCTTGTCGAGGGCGGCGCCGACCTGCTCGCCATCGAGACCGGCCAGGACATCCTCGAGATCAAGGCAGCCGTGTTCGGCGCGCGTGCGGCATTCGAGCGCGCCGGTCATGCCGTCCCCATCCTCACCTCGGTCAGCCTCGACCAGACGGGCCGCATGCTGCTCGGCACCGATATCGGTGCGGTGCTGACCATCCTCGAGGGCCTCGAAGCAGACATCATTGGCATCAACTGCTCGACCGGTCCGGACTACATGAGCGAGCCCGTGCGCTACCTCTGCAGCAACACGACGCGGCCCATCTCGTGCATCCCCAACGCCGGCCTCCCGGTGAACGTCGGGGGGGTCGCCTGCTATCAGCTCGAGCCCGGGCCGATGGCAGCAGACCTGGCGCGGTTCGTGCAGGACTACGGCGCCTCCATCGTCGGCGGGTGCTGCGGCACGACACCGGAGCACATCGCGGCGCTCATCGCCGCCGTGAGCCAGGTGGAGCGGGCGCGCCTCGCGGTCGACACGACGCCTCGCGTGGCCAGCAGCATGCGCGCCATCGCGCTGCAGCAGGAGCCGCCGCCGCTGCTCATCGGCGAGCGCGTCAACGCGCAGGGCTCGCGAGCGGTCAAGCGCATGCTCCTGGCCGACGACTACGACGGCATCCTCACCGTGGCACGCACGCAGGTCGAGGGTGGCGCCCACACGCTGGACGTGTGCGTCGCACTCACCGA